>CALMOL010000329.1 GCA_937871685.1 uncultured Verrucomicrobiota bacterium | reverse complement strand
CGCGTGGGGGGGGGGGGGGGGGGGGGCGGCGGCCGCCGCGGGGCGGGGCCGGCCCCCCCCCCCCCCCCCGCCCTCCAAAGCCTTCGGCTGACCTTGCGGGGCAGCCAGGCCTTGGGCGGATGCGACAAGTTTGATCGAAAACGCTCTAACGTTGGGACCAGCCTCATGGCGAGGAGGATTTCCTGCCATCCTCTCAGTATCCCTTCGGTCAGTCGCCCTTCTTTCGGAAAAGCCGCCGCTCCGGCTCGATGAAGGGCCGCGCGACCGGCTCCGGCGTCGCCGCGGCGGCAGGCACGACCGTTGGCGGAACCCTGCCGATGGACGGCGCGCCCACGAGGCGGATGCCGGAGGTCTTGGGGCGGAGCGCCTGGTCAAGCGAGGCCCACATGGAGTCGCGGTTGGCGGGCACCACCACGCCGAGGAGTTCCAGCTTGTAGAAGTAATGCCGCACCAGTTCGGCGCTCATCTGGTGCAGCTCGGCGAGGCGGCCGGCGCTCACGCCCACGTAGAGCAAGCCCTTGGTGGCGACCACGAAGTTCACGAGGTCCGGCTCGTCGAGGTGCTTGAGGGTCTCGGCCACGGCGGCCTCCTCGTCGCGCAGGCGATACAGGCGGCCGACCGGCGGCAGCTGCTCGCGCGTCATGTTGATCTCATCGACCTTCTGCACCAGGAAGAGAGCGAGCCGGTCCACCGTGATGCGCACGCTGCCGCGCAGCGAGGCCTCGGGCTTGGGCTCGAAGACGAAGTCGCCCATCGGGTTGGCCGCCACGGCCACGAGATGGTCCACCACCTGCGTGTCCACGCGCACCGTCTGGCGGTCCACCGAGAAGCCGGTGACGTAGCCAGGAGAAAAATACATCACCATCTCGGTGATGCGCGGCGTGTTCGTCAGCGTGAGCAGGCCGCCGCGGAAGCGGACCATGTTCAGCAGGTCCGTGAGAGCGAGATCGGAGATGGGGCCGGTGACCGCCATGGAAGGGAAGACTTCAAACGCAGGGTGCGAAGTTTCGGCCGCGTGACAAGCAGCAAGCGGGCCAGGGCGGACGGCCGAGGTGAATCGTGAATGGTAGATCGTGAATCGTGGCGCGGCTCATCGCGTGAGGTTGCCACACACCGGCGCGGCCTGACTGCACGATTCACCATTCACGATTCACCATTCACCTCGGTTCCCTCCGCCTCCTCCCGACGGAAGCGCACTTGGTTCACCCGGCGCCCATCGCTCTGCGTGACGGTGGCCAGGTAATCCTCCACGCGCACATGCTCACCGGGCCGCGGGATGTGGCCGAGGCGGTGGATGATGTAGCCGCCCACCGTGGAGACCTCGGTGCTCTCGATCTCCAGGTCGGAATGCTCGCGCAACTCGTAGAGGCCGAGCGTTCCCTTCACCAGGAACTCGTCCTCGCCCACGCGCTGGAACTCGGTCTGCTCGGCGTCGAACTCGTCGCGGATGTCGCCCACCAGCTCGGCCAGCACGTTGTCCAGCGTGACGATGCCCACCGTGCCGCCGAACTCGTCCACCGCCGCGCCGAGGTGCGCGCCGCGGGCCAGGAAGAGCTGAAGCAGCTTTTCCAAAGGCATCATCTCGGGGACCAGGACGAGGTCGCGCTTGATGGTGAGGAGATCGGGCGCCGGGCCGTCCGGCGCGGCGGATCGCACGAGGGCGAGCGCGTCCTTCACATGGACGAGGCCGGCGATCTTGTCGAGGTGCCCGCGGCAGAGGGGAAAGCGCGTGTGGCGCGAGTCGATGGCGCGCCGCAGGTTGTCGTCGAAGGACTTTTCGAGGTCGAGATAAACCACCTCATTGCGCGGCGTCATGATGTCGCGCACCACGCGGCGGCGGAAATCAAGCGCGTTGATGAGCAGCTCCTTGCCCAGCGAGGTGACCTCGTTGGACTTCTGGCTCTCGGCGAGGATGACGCGCAGCTCCTCCTCGGAATGCGACAACTCGTGCTCGCCGACGGGATCGAGGCGGAACAAGCGGCGCAGGATGAAGGTAGCCGAGTGATTGAGCACCCAGATGGCCGGCCGCAGCACCACGGAGAAGAAGTGAAGCGGGATCGCGATCCAGAGGGTCGTAGGCACCGGCTTGCGGATGGCGAGCCACTTGGGAGCAAGCTCACCGAAGACGATGTGCCCGAAGGTAATGGTCCCGAAGGCCAGGATGAACGACGTGGTGCGCACCACGGCCTCAGAAGTAACGCCAAGCGCGAAGAAAAGCGGCTGAATGATCTGGGCGATGAACGGCTCGCCCACCCAGCCGAGGCCGAGCGAGGCGAGGGTGATGCCGATCTGCGTGGCCGAGAGATAGGCATCCAGGTGCTGCACGATGCGCCGCGCGAAGGGCAGGCGCTTGCCGGGGGTGCCGTCCTCGCCCTCCAGCGCCTCCAGTTGGGAGTCTCGCACCTTCACCATCGCAAACTCCGAGGCGACGAAGAAGCCGTTGAGGAGCACGAGGGCGAACACCGCCCCGAGCTTGAGCGCGATCTCCAGCGGCGGGTCCCACTGCCGGGCCAGCGGCTCGGGCGGGGCGTTGGCGAGCAGGAAAGGAAGGAAAGGAACGTTCATGGCGATGGCCCGGGGCGCGCCCGTAAAAACGCCGAAGTCCAGCCGCGCGCGGGGCGGGGCTGGACTTCGGAGGCGCGCGCTGGGCGCGGATCGTTACCAGCTCGCCTTGGTGACGCCGGGAATCATCCCGTTGAGCGCCAGTTCACGGAAGCACAGGCGCGAGACTTGAAAGCGGCGGATGAACGCGCGCCGGCGGCCGGACACCGCGCAGCGGTTGACCACTCGCGTGGGGGAGGCATCGCGGGGAAGCTGCGTGAGGCCGACATAGTCGCCTTTCTTCTTCAGCTCGGCGCGGAGCGTGGCATATTTGGCCACGGTGGCCTTCTTGCGGTCGTTGCGGTTGATCCAGGAGGTCTTGGCCATGTGAAAAAGCGGTCGGGCAGGAAATTTGGGAGCGCGACGCTAGGGAAAATCTTCCCCCGCGCAACGGAAATCTCCGGCGGGAACCTCCGTGCCGCTTCAGAAAGCTGCCGCCGGGGCTTCCAGGAGCGACGCCACCGGCGCGGCGTTGATCGCGTCGATGAGCATCCGCAGGCGGGCGAAGTTGCGCTGGGCCAGCGTGAAGACGAGGCGCGGCAGGTGCGAGACCTCCGGCTCGCTGGCCTCCTCGGGCAAGGCGTCGCGCTGCTCGAAGCCCCCCTCCAGCAGCAGGTCGGCGAAATCCGTTCCGAATTGCGTGAGCGAGGCCTCGGGCAAGCGGCCCTTGAGGCGCACCACGAACTTGTCGCGCACGTAGCGGCTCGAGTGATACACGCGGTAGAAGCGCAGCACCTCGGCCACGGCCTCGTCGATGGAATCCGTGATCTTGTAGAATTGGAAATCCTCCGGCGAGATGAGCCGGTGCCGCAGGAGGTGCTCGCGGTTGAAGCGGTCCCAGGTCTTCCAGTAGGTGCCGCCGGGGCGATCGATCAGGACGAGCGGGATGGGCTTCGATTTGCCGGTCTGGAGCAGCGTGAGGGTCTCGAAGCCCTCGTCCATGGTGCCGAAGCCGCCGGGGAAGAGCGCGATGGCGTGCGACTCCTTCACGAAGTTGAGCTTGCGGGTGAAGAAGTAATTGAACTCCAGGAGCTTCGGGTCGCCCGCGATGGTGGGGTTGGCGCCCTGCTCGAAGGGCAGGCGGATGTTCAGGCCGAAGGATTTTTCCCGGCCCGCGCCGAGCTGCGCGGCGCCCATGATGCCGTCGCCGCCGCCGGTGATGATCATGTAGCCGGCGTCGCGCATCCGCGCCGCGAAGGCCACGGCGGTCTGGAACTCCACGGCGTCGTGCGAGGTGCGCGCGGAGCCGAACACGGAGATTTTCGGCACGCTCTTGTAGGGCACCCACATGCGCGCGGCCATGCGCATCTCCTTGAGGGAGCGGTTGAAGAGCTTGAGGTCCGCGCGGCTCACGCGGTCGGAGGCCATCTGCAAAACGGTGCCGATCATCTCGGCGATCATCTCGGGCGAATGGTCCGCGCCCCAGCGGTCCACGAGCGCCTTGACCTGCGCGTCGATGGTTTCGTTCCCGGTGGGCGGCTGGGCCGGCGCGGGCGCCAGCGGCGTGCCCATCGGCGTGGTGGCGGCCGAGCCGGGCGGGGGGTTTTCTTTGGGGTCGGTCATCGGCGGGAGGACGGAAGAGGAAAACTCGAAACTCGAAGTTCGAAACTCGAAACAAGGCCCGAAAGGCCAAAAGGGGACACAGCCCCGGGTGCGCTGGCCGCCAAATGCATTCGCATCTTTGCGGCCCCGCGTCATCCTCCCGGCCGCCCGCTTCACGGCGCTTTTGCCTTTCGGGCCTTGTTTCGAACTTCGAGTTTCGAGCTTCGAGTTTTTCTCCCCATGATCGTCGTTCTCCGTCCCCATTCGCCGCCCGACCAGATCCAATCGGTCATCGCCGAGGTCGAGCGCCTCGGCTACCGCGCCCACTCCATCACGGGCGAGGTGCAGACCGTGATCGCGGCCATCGGCGACGAGACCACCCACCACACGCTCGATGCCCTTTCCGCGCTCCCGCAGGTCGAGCGCGTGCTGCGGGTGCAGAAGCGCCACAAGCTGGTCTCTCGCCTGCCCGGCGCGGCCACCACCGTGATCGACGCCGGCGGCGGTGTGCGCATCGGCGGCCCGCGCGTGGTCATGATGGCCGGCCCGTGCTCGGTGGAATCCGAGGAGCAGATCCTTTCCACCGCGCGCGCCGTGAAGGCCGCCGGCGCCACGGTGCTGCGCGGCGGGGCGTTCAAGCCGCGCACCTCGCCTTATGAATTCCAGGGCTTGGGGGCGGAAGGATTGCGTCTGCTTGATCTTGCACGCCGCGAGACCGGCCTGCGCATCGTCACCGAGGTGCTCTCCGAAGGCGACGTGGATTCCGTCGCCGCCGTGGCCGACATCCTCCAGATCGGCGCGCGCAACGCGCAGAACTTCCGCCTCCTCGTGGCCGCCGCCAAGACCGGCCGCCCCATCCTGCTCAAGCGCGGCATGAGCATGAAGATGGACGAGTGGTTCCTGGCCGCTGAATACATCCTCTCCGTCGGCAATCCCAACGTGATGCTTTGCGAGCGTGGCATCCGCACGTTCGAGACTGCTACGCGCAACACGCTCGACCTCGCCGCGGTGGCGCTGGCCAAGCGCGAGACGCACCTCCCGATCATCGTGGACCCCAGCCAGGCCGCTGGCCGCGCCGACCTCGTGCCCGCCCTGTGCGCCGGCGCGGTGGCGCTCGGGGCCGATGGCCTGATCGTCGAGGTCCACCCGCATCCTGCCGAAGCCATGAGCGACGGCCAGCAACAGGTGGACTTCGCGCTCTTCGAGGAACTGATGCGGGGCATCGCCCCCTTCGCCGCGGCGGCCAAGCGCGAGTGGTAACGCCTCAAAGGCCGAACAAATCCCGCAACCGACGTTCAACCTCCGCTTGATAGCTTGGCGCAAGCATCTCCAAACGCCGTTGGATGATCGACGCTGATACCGTGATCATGCGGTGAAGGCGGAGAGTGGAGCACACGCGCAGGCCGGTGCGACTGAAGTCAGGCGAGGTCGGATCGAGCAGCAAGTCGCTCGGCTCAAGTGTCGCCGGAGGCACGCTGGTGATGAACGCAAGGACAACGTGCCGATGGGCACCCATTGCGTCCGTCAGACAAACCGCTGGCCGCACCTTGCGAACGGACAAGTCGTCAAATGGGAAGGGAACGAGCACCACCTGGTGTTTCATCGCGGAAAGGCTCGCCGTCTTCGGTCGTGTAAATGTCCTCCGCAGAATCCGCGAGGAAGTCAAAGGCGTCGCTACCCGCCGCCGAGCGCAGCCACGTCTCCTCGGAGTCCGTCTCGGCCGGCGTGGGAAGAACCGTGATCATCAACGGTGCGTGCAACGGAAGCTCGCAGGGTTCGTCGAGGACGATTTGGCTCCCATCGAAATGAGCCTGGAGAGCGCCGGTCGGCATAGGAGCAACATCTCCGATAGATTGCGAGGCTTCAAGCGAGGCGGGGGCGGGAATCGAACCCGCGAATGAGGCTTTTGCAGAGCCTGGCCTTACCACTTGGCTACCCCGCCGTTGCTTGTCGCGAGCGCCAAGGCTAGGCGGCGCACTGGGGGTGTCAAACCGGGTGGCGCATGCCAGCCTTGCAGAAGGGGCTGTGCCTTGCCGGATTGCCGTCGCCGGATAACGTGCCAGCCCCCGGCGGGCGTCGTTTCCCCCGCGCTTGTCGGGCCTTCCTTTGCCGTGGCTTGGGCGTTCCCTCGCCGTGGCCTTCACGCCTGACTTTTCCCGCCGATGGAGCAGCCGCTGCTGGTTGAATTCGATGCCGCCCGCCGGGCCGTCGTGCTCACGCTGAATCGTCCCGCGCGCCGCAACGCGCTCGACCTGCCGCTGCTTCATTCCCTCCGCGAGACGGTTGAGTCAGTCTCGCGCACCCACCCGGACGCCCGCCTTATTGTCCTGCGTGCCGCGGGCTCGGCGTTTTGCTCCGGCATGGATCTCGCCGCCACCGCCGGCCACGCGCACGAGACGGCCGAGGCGGTGCGGGACGCGCTCCTCGCCTTTGCCGAGTGCCCGCTGCCCACCGTCGCGCTCGTTCAGGGCGCGGCCGTGGCTGGTGGCATGGGCTTCGCCGCGGCGTGCGATTTTGTCGTGGTGGCCGATGGCGCGAAGCTTGGCTTGCCGGAAGTGCGCCGAGGCTTGGTCGCCGCGCTTGTCACGGTGCTGCTGCGCCGCCAGCTGCGAGAGCGCGAGCTGCGCGAGTTGTTGCTCGCCGGCGAGTTGATCTCGGCCGCGCGGGCGCGGGAGATCGGCTTCGCCACCTCGGTCGTCCCGGTCGTGCAACTCGATGAGGAAGCCACGCGCCTCGCTGCGGCCCTGGCCCAAGGCGGCCCGCACGCGCTGGCGGCCACCAAGCACCTGCTCTCCATGCTCCATCCGCGCTCGCTGCGCGACGAAATGGATCTCGCCATCGCCGCGCATCGCTCGGCGCGTGATTCCGACGAGGCCCGCGAGGGCGCCGCCGCCTTCCTCGAAAAGCGCGCGCCGAATTGGGCCGCTTCCCACTGATCTCTCCAATCCCCGATTTTCCATGTCTGCCTCGATCGCTCCCGCGCCCGCCGCGTCGCCTTCCTCCGCCGCCAAGCTGGAGTTCACGCCGGAATCGCAGCGGCGCCTGCTGGAGCTGATGCTCATCTCCCGGCACGGCGACCTCCGCCAGGAATCGCTCAACCGCCAGGGGAAAGGCCACTTCCACGTCTCCGGCATGGGCCACGAGGCGCTCGCCGCGCTCGGCATGATGATGACCGACGGCGACCTCGCGTGCCTCTACTACCGCGACCGCGCCTTCCACCTCGCGCGCGGCGTCACCAACCACCAGCTCGCGCTCGATTACTTCGCCAAGAAGGAATCCTCCACCCGCGGCCGGCAGATGCCGCAGCACGGCTCCTACTCGAAGCAGGGCCTGTGGAGCGTTTCGACTCCGACCGGCGCGCAACTCCTGCCCGCCTGCGGCATGGCGTGGGGCATGCAGCTCGACGGCAAGACGAACTTCGCCGTCACCACCATCGGCGACGCCGCCACGCGCGAGGGCGACTTCTTCGAGGCCGTGTGCTTCGCGCAGGAGCGCCGCTTGCCGGTGTGCTTCGTGGTCGAGGACAACGGCTACGGCATCTCCACGCGCACGCGCCGCACCAACCCGCTCGTCATCGGCGCGCTCAACGCCGAGGCGTGGCGCCTCGTGGACGGCACCCGCCCCGCGGAGGTTTGGCGCGCCGCCGCCGCCGCCGTGGAGCAACTCCGCGCTGGCCTCGGCCCGGTGCTGCTGTGGGTGCGGCTGGACCGCCTTTCCTCGCACACCTCGTCCGACGACCAAAAGCTCTACCGGCCGGCCGAAGAACTTTCCGCGCTCGACCAAAACGATCCCATCCTCCGCCTGCGCGACGAGATGATCGCCGCCGGTCGCCTCTCGATGGAGGATTTCACCGCGCTCGACGGCGACATCAAAGAGCGCGTCCGCCGCGACTATGCCGAAGCCGAGCGCGCCGCCGACACGGACGCCTCCGCGCTGGAAGCCGAGATCCTCGGCCCCGAGCCGTCGCTCCCCCCGGGCACGGACGTTTTGCCCGCCGGCAAATACCGCATGGGCGACACGGTGAACCTCACCCTCCGCGCCGCGCTGGAGAAGATCCCCGGCACCGTCCTCTTCGGACAGGACATCGAGGACCCGAAGGGCGGCGTGTTCCGCCTGACGAAGGGATTGTCGAACGATTTCCCGCAGCAGGTCTTCAACTCGCCGCTCGCCGAGAGCACCATCCTCGGCGTGGCCGCCGGCCTCGCGTCCTACGGCAAGCGGCCGGTCTTCGAACTACAGTTCATCGACTTCCTGCCGCCCGCGTGGAACCAACTCGTCACTAACTGGTCCACGCTGCGCTGGCGCTCCTACGGCGATTGGAAATGCCCCGCCGTGCTCTACGCGCCGTGCGGCGCCTACCTGCCCGGCGGCTCCATCTGGCACTCGCAAACGAACGAGGCCGTGATCGCCCACCAGCCCGGCATCCGCCTCGTGATGCCCGCCACCGCCGAGGACGCCGCCGGCTTGATGTGGTCGTCGTTCCACGCGGAAGATCCCACGATCATCCTGCTGCCCAAGCACCTGATGTGGGCGGAGCAAAACCACGATCAGCCGCTCGCGCCCGTTCCTTTCGGGAAGGCGCGCCGCGTGGCGTCCGGCGGCGACGTGACGCTCGTCGCGTGGGGCAACACGGTGGAAGTCGTCACCGATGCCCTCAAGCTCCTCGGCTCCGGCGTGCGCGCCGACGTGTGGGATCTGCGCTCGATCGTGCCGTGGGACCGCGAGGCGCTGGCCGAGTCCGTGCGCCGCACCGGCCGCCTCGTCGTGGTGCAGGAGGACACCGAGAATTGTTCGGTCGGCCAGATGATCATTTCGGCTCTCGTCAGCGACGCCGCCGTGTGGAACGCGCTGTGCGCGCCGCCCGCCCTGGTGTCGAAGGGCAACGTGCTCATCGGCTACTCGCCGATTCTCGAATACGCCTCCCTGCCCGACGCGAAGCGCGTGGCCGCGGCGGTGCAGGCCGTCCTGGGCAGCGAAAGAAAGTTCCAAGCCCCAAGCTTCAAGCCTCAAGGAAGCGACAAAGCCGAAAGGGCGGAAAGCATTGATGCGACCGCGCCGAACCCGGCGTTGGATGCCATCGAGAAAGCCAGCGAAGAGTCGCCCGTTGCCCCGGCCGACGAACCGGCGGCCTCGACCCCAGATCAATCGGCAATCGGAAATCGGAAATCGGAAATCACTCTCCGTGTTCCCGTCCTCGGCGAGGGCATCCGCGCGGCGCGCATCGTCGCGCTGCTCAAGCAGCCCGGCGACGCCATCCAGCCCGACGACCCGCTCTGCGAGCTCGAGACCGACAAGGCCGTCTATCCCGTGGAAGCCGCCGGTGCCGGCAAAGTGAGCGAATGGCTCGTGGCCGTCGGCGACCAAGTCGAGATTGGCTCCGCGCTCGGCACGATCCAAACGGACGACGCCCAAGCATGGGGCCGTCACTTCGCGGTGAATTCCGACGAATCGACCCCGCCCGCCGCGCCGCGCGTGCCTACCGGCCCGCAGCCCGCCTTGTCCCCGGCAATCACCAAGCGCCTCGTCGGCGTGGTGCCGGTCACCTGCGCGGTCACGGCGAAGTTCGAGGCCGTGCGCGCCGCGCGCCGCGCCGCCAAGAGCAAGGGCGAGAATGGCGTGACGCCCTCGCTCATCGCCTCGTGGTGCGTGGTGCAGGCCGTTAAAGAACACTCGTCCTTCCGCCGGCAATTCCTCGATGACGGCACCATCCGCCAGCGAGAGGAGTTCGACCTCGGCCTAGCCGTGGCGCTCGACGGCGACCGCCTCGTGACCGCCGTCATCCCGAACGCCGACCGGTTTGCGTGGCCCGACTTCCTTGCCGCCTACGCCGCGACCGTGGCCGAGGCGCGCGGCGGCCGCCTCCACGAGCGCATCGATGCTCCCGTGATCCTCACCAGCCTCGGCGGCTTCGGCGTGCGCACCGGCTCGCCAATCCTCGTGCCGCCGGCCGTGGGCACGCTCTTCCTCGGCGAAGCCCACTACGAGATGCAGGCCGATCCCGACGGCGGCTGGCCCGCGCCGGCCGAGGTCGTCACCCTCTCGCTCACCTTCGACCACCGCGTGGTCAACGGCGCCGGCGCCGGCGCCTTCATCCAAGACGTCCGCCGCCGCCTGGAGAACTTCCGCGCGCCGGTTTAGCCGAAGTGAAGCTGGGAGACAGGATTGCAGGATTTTCAGGATTAACAGGATTGAGATGAAAGAGGCTGATTTCCAATCGCCGAGTCATGAATTGACCGGTCAGATCATCGGCATGGCCATGAAGGTGCATCGCAGCCTTGGGCCAGGCTTTTTGGAATCCGTGTATCGGAATGCCTTGTGTATCGAGCTGGCCGAGGCCGGCTTAGACTTCGAGACGGAGCAGGACTTGGCGGTGTCCTACCGGGGAAAGCTGGTGGGCACCTACCGAGCGGATCTGATCATCCGCGGCCATCTCCTCGTGGAAATCAAAGCCGTGCTCTCGCTACTTCCCGCGCACGAGGCCCAGGTCGTGAACTATCTCGCCGCTACCGGCTTCGACCTCGGCTTGTTGCTCAATTTCGGCTCAGCCTCCCTCGCCTTCAAACGCAAGCACCGCGCCCCGAAGTCACCCGCTCCGCCGTCCCCTCTCAGCCTGCAAACCCCCTCCCTCTGCCCAATCCCATCCTGTTAATCCTGAAAATCCTGTAATCCTGTCTTCCCCGCCATCGCCCCTGGTATGTCCGCTCCGCCCCCCAAAAAGCCCACTCTCCGCGACGTCTGCACCCAGCTCGCCGGTGAGGAGGCCGCCCTGCGCGCCGTTTCGCCAGCGGCCACCGCGCGCGCCCACAAGCTCGGGCGGCTCACCGCGCGCGAGCGCATCGCGAAGCTCCTCGATGACCCGAACGACTTCTTCGAGCTCGGCGTGTGGGCCGCGCACAAGATGTATCCCGAGTGGGGCGACACCCCGGCCGCCGGCTTCCTCGCCGGCATCGGGCGGGTGAGCGGCCAGCTCGTCCTCATCGCCGCGAATGACGCCAGCGTGAAGGCCGGCGCCTTCTTCCCGCAGACCGCCAAAAAGGTCCTGCGCGCCCAGCGCATCGCCTTCGAGAGCAATCTCCCCGTCCTCTACCTCGTGGACTCCGCCGGCGTCTTCCTGCCCATGCAGGACGAGATCTTCCCCGACGAGGACGATTTCGGCCGCGTCTTCCGCAACAACGCCGTCATGTCCGCCGCCGGCGTGCCGCAATACGCCGCCATCATGGGCAATTGCGTGGCCGGCGGCGCCTACCTGCCCGTCCTCTGCGACAAGATCCTCATGACCGAGGGCTCCGGCCTCTATCTCGCCGGCCCCTCGCTCGTGAAGGCCGCCATCGGCCAGGAAGTGGACTCCGAGGAACTCGGCGGCGCCCTCATGCACGCCGAGATTTCCGGCACCGTGGATTTCCGCGAGAAGGACGACACCGCGTGCCTCGACCGCCTCCGCCAGCTCGTCGATCTCCTCCCAAACAAATCCTCCGCCCCCGCCGCGGACGACCGCACTGAGCGCGACGCCCAGGATCTCTACGACCTCGTTTCCGCCGACGGGACGAAACCATACGACATGCGCGACTTGTTGCGCTGCATCGTCGATGCCGGCTCGCTCATCGAGTCCAAGGCCGACTACGGCAAGACGCTCATCACCGCCTACGCCAAGATCGCCGGTCGCCCCGTGGGCATCGTGGCCAACCAAAAGACCTCCGTCCGCACCAAGACCGAGGGCATACAAATGGGCGGCGTCATCTACGCCGACAGCGCCGACAAGGCCGCGCGCTTCGTGATGGACTGCAACCAGATCGGCACCCCCATCCTCTTCTTCCAGGACGTCCAAGGCTTCATGGTCGGCAAGGACGCCGAACAGAGCGGCATCATCCGCTCCGGCGCGAAGCTCGTGAACGCTGTGAGCAACTCCGTGGTGCCGAAGATCACCGTGGTGGTCGGCGGCTCCTTCGGCGCGGGCAACTACGCCCTGTGCGGCAAGGCCTACGACCCGCGCTTCATCCTCGCGTGGCCCCACGCGCGCTACGCCGTGATGGGCGCCGCCCAGGCCAGCGGCGTCGTGTATTCCCTCCTCAAGCGCAACGCCCAGGGCACCCCCGAGGAAGACGCTGCCCTGAAGGAACGCGTCCACCGCACCTACCAGGAGCAAACCGACATCCGCTACGGCGCCGCCCGCGGCTGGGTGGATGCGATCATCCAGCCCCACGAGACCCGCTCCGCCCTGATCAAGCTCCTCGAATGCGTGAGCCGACCCGCGCCTGCCGCCCGATTCCATTCCGGAGTGGTGCAGGTGTAAGCCGTTCGTCCGTTGTAGAGGCTGCTCTGTCCGCGAATGCAGGCTCTCGGTCTTAGTTGTTCCCTGAAGGCCTGCAAAAGCTAGCGAGTCTTCGATGCGAGGGGTCGCGCGAGCGACGAAAGGGCGGGCGCAAACCGGCCGGGTGCTTCCCCGGCGCCGGGGAAGCTACGCCCAAGCGGCCTTTGCGGCTTGCCCGCGGGAAATGGGCGCTGGCCAACTTGGCGACGCGCTTACCAGCCTTGCGCGCGGGCTTTGGGAGCCTTGCCGACGAGGTTCAAAGGCTTGTGCACGGGGGTTGGGAGGCTTGCCGTTGGGGTTTGAAGGCTTGCGCGTGAGGTTTGTAACCTTGCCGACGAGGTTCAAAGGCTTGCCGACGAGGTTCAAAGGCTTGCGCACGAGGTTCGGGAGGCTCGCCGATGGGGTTTAAAGGCTTGCCGGCAAGGTTTAGAACCTCGCGCACGGAGTTCGGAGGCTTGCGCGTGAGGTTTGGAACCTTGCGCATGGGGTCTGAAGGCTTGCCCGCAAGCCTTGCCAGCGCGTGCGCAAAGCTTCCCTATGTGCCCGTTTACCCTTTCAACGGCTTGGGCGCCAAGCTTGGATATCACTCCGGGCGCTTCGACTCGTTGCCACGCGCGCGACCACTTGCCTCCAAAAGCGCTCCAAGTGAGGGCTAACAAACACCGCGCCATCGCGGGCTGTGGCGCGGAGCGGCACCGCCGGTAGCCGGGAATCCATCTCCCGGAATCCTGCTCGCTGGCAGGCGCCCGCAGGCTGGCGATATTTGGCGCCGGCTTGCGCTCGCTTCTGGTCCACCAAAAGGCAAGCCGGCTACCGCTTCTTCCCGTCGATGCCCTCGAAGGGCTTCAGGTAGGTGTAGCCGGCGAGGCTCTTTTCGTAGCCGGCCAGGAGGGTCATGCCTTCCTTGGGCTTGAGGCGGTCGGCCTTGATGGCGGCGTCGATCTGGGCCTTCATCGCGCGGGTCAGGTCGGGCGTTTCCCACTGGGTAAGGGCCAGGACCTGGGAAATCGAGGAGCCTTCGATGACTTCCTCGACGTAGTAGCCGCCCTCCTCGTCCTCATCCAGGAAGACGTGGAGCTCGTTCACGCGGCCGAAGAGATTATGGAGGTCGCCCATGATGTCCTGGTAGGCGCCGACCAGGAAGATGCCGAGGTAATACGGCTCGCCGGCCCGCAGGCCGTGCAGCGGGAGGGTGGGGCGCACGTCGCGCAGGTCGATGAACTGGTCGATCTTGCCGTCGGAATCGCAGGTGATGTCCACCAGGGTGGCGGCGCGGTCGGGGCGCTCGTCGAGGCGGTGGATCGGCGCGATGGGGAAGAGCTGGTCGAGCGCCCAGTGGTCGAGCAGCGACTGGAAGATGGAGAAGTTGCAGAGGTATTGGTCGGCCAGGGCGACTTCCAGGGCCTGCACCTCCTCGGGGACGAAGCGGCCATCCCGCGCGTGGGCGATGATCTCGCGGGCGATCTGCCAATTCACGGTTTCGACGCGCGCCTTGGTCTCGAGGTCGAGCAGGCCGAGGTCGAACATGGACTGCGCCTGCTCGCGGAATTGCTGCGCATCGTGCAGCGCTTCCAGCCACGGCGAGTGGTCGGTGGCGGTGCTCTTGCGACCGGCCACGGTGGGCAGCGAGCGCTGCACGTCGGAAATGTCGCGCAGGATCTTGTGGTCGCCGACGCCCACCTCGACGGTGCGGCCGGCGGGATCGCGCTCGATGGTGCCGAAGGCTTCCAGCACGAGGACGGAATGGTGCGCCACGATCGCTCGGCCGCTCTCGCTCACGATGGTGGGGTGCTTCACGCCCTCGGAATCGCACACGTCCATGACGTTGTAGATCACGTCGCGGGCATATTCGCGCAGCGAGTAGTTCGTGGAGGAGTCGAAGGCGGTGCGGGAGCCGTCGTAATCGATGCCGAGGCCGCCGCCCACGTCGAGAAAGCCGAGCGCGTGGCCCATCTTGGCGAGCTTGGCGTAGAAGCGGGCGCCCTCGCGGACGGCGCGCTTGATGGTGCCGATGTCCGGCACCTGCGAGCCGACGTGGAAGTGGATGAGGCGCAGCGTGTGCGCCATCCCTTCCGCGTGGAGGTAGCGCGAGGCTTGGACGAGATCCGACGTGGACAGGCCGAACTTCGCGTTCTCGCCGCCGCTCGTGGCCCATTTGCCGGCGCCTTTGGCGAGGAGGCGCACGCGCACGCCGATCATCGGCTCCACGTTGAGCTGGCGGGAGATTTCGACGATCTGGCGCAGCTCTTCGAGCTTCTCGACGACGAGGATGACCTGCTTGCCGAGCTTGCGGCCGAGCAGGGCGTTTTGGATGAAGATGGCGTCCTTGTAGCCGTTGCAGACGATGATGCTCTCCGGATCGCGATGCGCGGCGAGGGCGGCGAGCAGCTCGGGCTTCGAGCCGGCCTCGATGCCGAAGTGATGGTCCGCGCCGGCCTCGACGATCTCTTCCACGACCTCGCGGAGCTGATTCACCTTGATGGGAAACACGCCGCGGTAGGGCGCCTGGTAGCCCATCTCGGCGATGGCGCCGTCGAACGCGCCGCACACCGCACGCAGGCGGTGCTTGAGCAAATCCTGGAAGCGCACCGTGAGCGGGAAGGACAAGCCGCGCTCGCGCGCTTCCTCGACGATCTCCATCAGGTCGATCTGCGTGCCCTCGCTGGGCATCGGGCAGACCTGGACGTTACCCTTCTTGTTGATGGAAAAATGGTCGATGCCCCAGCGGTCGATGCCGTAGAGGTGCGTGGCGTCCGCGACGCTCCACTCATCGGCGACGACGGCGGGGGCGTCCTTCTTCTTCGCGACGGCTTTGCGGGAGGCGGGGTGGCGGCTCATTTCTTGGAAAGGGCGCGATGGTAAGGGGACAGCCACGGAATGCGAATGCGGAATGAGGCAGCGGGGGGAAAAGAAATCGACATCCGCCGTGGAGCGCGGCCGGCGGCTCGGAAGCGTGGCGGCACTGATCAGGCCGACGCCGGCACGATGATCGCGTCGCGCATGCCGTGGAGGAGCTTTTTGTCGGCGGGACACACGGTGGCCAAGGCGCCGCTCAGCTTCGCGTGGCCGCGGTCGTCGAGGAAGTAATACGGGCACAGGCGCACGCGGCCTCGCAGGGTCCGCGGCGCGCCGGTGTCGGGATCGGCGTAGGGATGCTCGACGAGGCGGCCCTTGTGGAAGCGCTGGAGGATCACCGGCGTCGTGGGGAATCGATCCAATGCGCGCTGGATGGCGGCGCGCCACTCGTGATGGGGGAGGTCGGCAGCGAGGTCCACGCCGCGCGAGCCCCACGCGAGCGGGGAGAAGCCGGAGATCTTCAGCAGGAGATCACGCTGCCTTTGCGAGAACTCGCCCAGCTCGGCCCACGACTGGATGTCGAGGCCGGGAATGACGGCGTGGTGCGGCAGCGGCGTGGGATCGAGCACCCATGAGTGCGGGATCACCTTTTGCAGCGCGAGCCAGTGGCGCTCGCTCAGCTCGCGCCGCCACCACTCGCGCAGCGGGCGCATCCAGAACAAGGCGAACCACATCTTTTCCTCGAGAAACGGCTTCACCGGCGGCGTGATCGTCACGCGACCCGCGCGCGCGGCATCAAGCAGGGCCGGCGCGACGGGCAGATTCGGCAAGTCGAAAAGCTCGAAGAAGCGATACACGCGCCCGTCCGGCGGCGGCCCGTCCGCGCCAGCCACGCGCCATGCGCCGGGCTTTTGCGCGCGCTCGTCGAGGCGACGGGCGAGCCATTCCATCTCCGGCCGGTAGGTCGCGGCTTCCTCAGAAACGATGATGGTGCCCCCGTCCGGCAGCAGCGAGCCGAAGCCATCGAGCATCCCGCTTGAGCCGCCGAGCACGGAATCGCCGAGCGCGGCGTAGGTCTCGTTGAGCCAGGCGGTGAGGCCGATGCCGCCCGGCACGGAATCCAGCTCGGCGATGGCGAAGCCGTCATCGGTGAGCACGAGGTCCGGCCGGATCACGCGCGGCAATTCATCGCGGAAGGCGCGCTCGCGCGAGAATTCGATCAATTCCGGCGGCTTGCCGGCGTCGAGGTAGGCGGCGACCCACGCGGGCTGCTTGCCCTTGACGCTCTGGTTGTAGAGGAGATTGCAGGCGCGCTGGAAGAGGGAAAGGCGGTAGCCGAGCTTCTCCAGCTCTTCGGCCAGCTTGTCTCCGAGCGGCAAGGCGGAAGGCGAGAGGAGCCATTCCTTCTCGGCGAAGAGGCCGCCCTTCGGGAACGCGGCGCGGACTTGGTCGAGGCGCGCCGCGAAGCCGTCGCGGCCCAGCGAGACAGGGGTTTCCGCCGCGGCGGCGGGACCGGGTGAGAGCATGGGGAGGGAGACTCGGAAAGAGGGGGCGGTTTGGCAAATGGGATGACCGAGAGCGGTGAGGGTCGAAGATCGTGAATGGTGAATCGTGAATCGTGGCGGAAGGTAGCGCTGACGTGTCCAAAGGAGGCGCCGCTTTGCTCATTCTGACGGCGCGCGTGTCTCCCACAATTCACCATTCACGATCCACTCAGCCCGATGCGCACCGTCACCCTCGCCGCCGAACTCACCTGGACCGGGAAGAAGTTCGAGCGCGGCGTGACGCTCACGCTGGACCCGAAGTCCGGCAACGTTTCCGCGCTGGACCGGCCGGCCGCTTTGCCGGCGAAGGCCTTGCGCCTGCCGGGGCGCGCGCTGCTGCCGGGGATGGTGAACGCCCATTCGCATTCCTTCCAGCGCGTGATCCGCGGCCGGGCGGAATCGCGCACGCCGGACGCGACGCGCGACTCGTTCTGGACGTGGCGCGAGCAAATGTATCACGCGGTGCTTCGCCTCACGCCGGAAGACATCTACGACGCGTCGCGGATGGTCTTCCTGGAGATGGCGCTCGCCGGGATCACGGCGGTGGGTGAGTTCCATTACGTCCACCACACGCCGGAGGGGCGCTCCTACGCGGAGCCGCTGGCCACCGCGCAGGCAGTCGCGCAGGCGGCGCGGGAGGTGGGCGTGCGGATTACGGTGCTCTTCGCCGGATACGCGCGGGGCGGCTTCCGGCGCGACCTTCACCCGGCGCAACTCCGCTTTGTCACGCGCGAGCCCGCCGACCTCTGCGCGCGCGCGGACGCCTTTTCCGCTGCGGCCGCGCGCGGCAACCAGGACGAGGCGCCGCTCGTGCGCACGGGCCTCGCGCCGCACTCGCTGCGGGCCGTCTCCCTGTCCTACGCGACGACGCTCCACGCGGCGGCGGCGGCGCGGCAGTGGCCCCTGCACATCCACGTTTCCGAGCAGCCCGGCGAGAACGACGAGGTGGTCGCCGAGCACGGCGTCACCCCGACGACCGTCCTCTCGCGCGCCAACCTCCTCGACTCCAACCTCACCGCCATTCACGCCGTCCACCTGTCCGACGAGGAATACGCGCTCTTCGGCGGCGCGCACGCGAACGTGTGCGCGTGCCCCCTGACCGAGCGCAACCTCGGCGACGGCGTGGTGCGCGCCGACCTCCTGCTGGCGCGCGGCGCGAGCGTGGCGCTGGGCACGGACTCGCAGATCGAGATCGACCTGCTGGCCGAGGCGCGCGCGCTGGAGTCGCACCTTCGTCTCGTGCGATTGGAGCGGGCGGCTTTGGCGCCCTTCGGAAACCCGGATCCCTCCGCGCTGGCCGCGCGGCTGCTCGACTGCGCCACCGACGGCGGCGCGCGGGCGCTGCGCCTCGATCCGGGCGCCAAGCGAGGCGATTGGTTCACGGTGGATCTCGACGATCCCGCGCTGGCCGGCGCGGACGAGACGACGCTGCTGCCCACGCTCTTCTTCGCCGGCGGCCGGAGCGCGGTGCGCGACGTGTGGATCGCCGGCCGCCCCGTGGTGCGCGATGGCGCCCACCCGTTGCGCGAGACGATCATCTCCCGCTTCACCGCCCTGCAGCGGCGGCTTTGGTCGTGAGCATTGAGAGGGCACCGGCGTTTTGGAGTGCGGGAGCTTGCTCCCGCTGTCCTGCCAGCAACGCCACGGGCCAAGCCCACGACAAGAAGGCGGTGCGGCGAACTGAGGCTCGGCGGCTCGCTCTCCAGCAAAACGGCAGGACAGCGGGAGCAAGCTCCCGCACTCCAAAACGCGTGCGACCTTGCGCTTCCCCGGCTTCCTTGCGCGATGCCTCCGCCTGCCATCCGCGCCGAAGAAATCCTGACCACGCTCGTCGGCATTCCGTCGGAATCCTCGCTCTCCAACGAGCCGGTTGCGGATTTTGCCGAAAAACTGCTCGCGCCCCTCGGTTGGACGGTGCGGCGCGCCAAGTGGCGCGATGCGCGTGGGGTCGAGAAAATGAATCTCGTCGCCTCCTCGCACGACGGTCCGGGTGCGGCGCTCGCCTTCGCGGGGCACGCGGACACGGTGCCGCCCGCGCCGGGCTGGGCGGATGCCGTGGCGTTGCGCGATGAGGGCGACGGCCGGCTCACCGGTCTCGGCGCGTGCGACATGAAAGGCTTTCTCGCCGCCTCCCTGGCCGTCTGCGAGTCGCTCGACCCGCGCCGGCTCGCGCATCCTTTGCAATTCATCCTCACGGCCGACGAGGAGGTCGGCTGCCTCGGCGCGAAGCGTCTCGCGCGGGAAGACCGCGGCCTCGTCCTTCCGCACCGCGTGGTGGTGGGCGAGCCGACGGGCCTCGCACCGGCCTGCGCGGGCAAGGGCTACGGGATCTTGGAAGTCATCGTGCACGGTCGCGAAGCCCATTCGGCGTTTCCCGCGCGGGGGCACTCGGCCGTCTTCGACGCCGCGCGCGTGCTGCGCCGACTAGAAGAGTTGGCTGGGACGCTGGCGGCCGAAGCAACGCCCGGTTACGAGCCGCCCCACGCCACGTTAAACGTCGGCCTGATCCGCGGCGGTTCCGCCAAGAACGTGGTGGCCGGCCGCTGCGAGATGACGGTGGAATTCCGCCCCCCGGGCGGCCTGGGCGACGGCGATCGGCTGCGCGAGCGAATCCTTGAGACGCTCGCCGAGCTGCATCCGGCCGTGGAGCTAACGGTCACGCCGGTGCGGACCGATCCCGGCTTCGCCACCCCGCGCGACTCGCCGCTCGTGCGCTTGGCGAGCGAAAAGGGCGGACGGGCGCCAAGCTCGGTCTCCTACGGCACCGAGGCGCCATATTTCGCGGAACTCGGGGCCGAAGTGATCGTCTGCGGCCCGGGCGACATGACCCGCGCGCACCGGGCCGGCGAATACCTGACGCGCGCCGAATTGGCGGAGGCGACCGCCTTCCTCGCCGCCCTCGCTGCCGTGGAGTGCGGCGGGCAATAACGACCGCGACGCCCAAAGCGCGTGCATTCACCCCGGCAACGGATTTCTTCCGTCCCCGCTGATGAGCACGTCTGCCGCCCTCGCCACCGAACGCGCCGCCTCGCCCGCGCCCGACGGCGCCCCTCCGCCCCGCGTGCTGGCGCGCGCAAAGTTCTTCTTCGAGGGCGACAAGAAGTTCTTCCTCAAGGGCATCACCTACGGTCCCTTCAAGCCGGATGCGGCCGGCGACTACGTCGGCACGCCGGAGCGTGTGCGCACGGACTTGGAGAAGATGCGCCCCCTCGGCGTGAACACCCTGCGCGTGTATCACGTCCCGCCGCGGTGGTTCCTCGACCTGCTCCATGAGTTCGGCCTGCGCGTGATGATCTCCATCCCGTGGGCCGAGCACGTCCACTTCCTCGACGACGCGCGGATCCGTCGCGAGGTCGAGGAAACAATCCGCGAAGGCGTGGCACGTCACCGCGGCCACCCGGCGATCCTTGGCTATCTCGTGGGCAACGAAATTCCCACCACGATGGTGCGCTGGCTGGGCGTGCGGCGCGTCACGGAGTTTCTCGAGAAGCTCGTGGCGATGGCGCGCCGGATCGACCCGCAGGCGCTGTATTCCTACGCGAGCTTCCCGCCCACGGAATATCTGCTGCCGCAGAACGTCGATTTCCTCACGTTCAACGTTTATCTCCACCACCAGCGCGATCTTGAGCGCTATCTGCTGCGCCTCCAAAACCTCGCCGATGACAAGCCGCTCGTGCTCGGCGAGTTCGGCATGGACACGCAGCGCCATCCCGAGACCGAGCAGGCCGAGATGCTCTCGTGGCACATCGACACCGTCACGCGCTGCGGCTTGGCGGGCGCCATCGTCTATGCCTGGACCGACGAGTGGTTCACCGGCGGCATGGAGATCACGGACTGGTCCTTCGGCCTTGTGTCGCGCGATCGCCAGCCCAAGCCCGCCTTCCAGGCCGTGGCCGACAAATGGCTCGGCACCGGTCCCGTGACCGCGCGCGTGCCGCTGCCGCGCTTCCCGCGCATCTCGGTGATCGTCTGCTCCTACAACGGCGCGAGCACGCTCGACAACTGCCTCGCCTCGCTCGTGGAGCTGAACTATCCCGACTACGAGATCGTGCTCGTGGACGACGGCTCGACCGACCGCACGCCCGAGATCGCCGCGAAATACGCCAGCCGCATCGTTTCGATCAGGCAAAAGAACATGGGCCTCTCCTACGCGCGCAACGTCGGCGCGCGCGCCGCCTCCGGCGAGGTCATCGCCTACACGGACGGCGACTGCATGGCCGATCCCGATTGGCTCTACTTCCTTGCCGGCACCTTGCTCTCCGGCGACTACGCCGGCGTGGGCGGCCCGAACATCTCGCCGCCGGCTGCCGACACCATCCAGGCCTGCGTTTCCGCCGCGCCGGGCGGGCCAAGCCATGTGCTTCTCACCGACACCGTGGCGGAGCACATTCCCGGCTGCAACATGGCCTTCTGGAAGTGGGCCTTCGACCTCGTGGGCGGCTTCGACCCGTTCTACCGCAAGGCCGGCGACGACGTGGACTTTTGCTGGCGCCTGCAGCAGGCCGGCGGTGCGATCGCCTTCTCGCCCGCGGCCATCGTGTGGCACTACCGGCGCTTCACGCTCTCGGCGTTCAAGAAGCAGCAGGAAGGCTACGGCGAGGCCGAGTCGATGCTGCGGTTCCAGCACCTCATCTTCTTCGGCCCCACCGGCACCGCGCAGTGGAAGGGAAACATCTACGGCGTGCCGCGCTTCACCTGGCTCATCAACAAGCCGGTGGTCTATCACGGCATCTGGGGGCACGGCCTGTTTCAGTCCATCTACCCGACGCCGCGCTCGGTCATCGCCGACTACGTGTCGAGCGTGGAATGGTTCGGCCTCACGCTCTTCCTGTTCGTGATGAGCCTGCCGTTCCCGTCGCTGCGAATGGTGCCGCTCCTCATGCTGTTCGGGACGTTCCTCGTGGCGCTCTCCTACATGATCCACGCGCGGATCGAGGCGCGCTTCGACACCATCGGGGCGCGCCTGCTGGTCTTCGCGTTGGCGTTCTGGCAACCGCTGGCGCGCGGCTGGGCGCGGTATTCGACGTGGCTGAAGTTCAAGCGCACCCCGGAGCGCGTGATCGCCGCGCCGGCCGAGCACACCGGCGGCATCGGGCGCATCTTCCGGATGAAGTCGCACGAATATTGGAACGAGGCCGGCGTGGGCCGCGAGGCGCTGTTGCCCGAGCTGATCAAGTCCCTCGAAACCGAAGGCTGGCGCTACTCGTGGGACACCGGCTGGAAGGACTGGGACGTGCAGGTGTATGGCTCGTATTGGTCGCAGATCCGCCTGCGCACCGTGACCGAATACCACGGCGGCCCGAAGGCGCTCACCCGCGCGCGCCTGTGGATCGCGCCCGTGTTCACCACGGTGCTGGGCAACGCGCTCTTCCTCACGCTCATCGCCTACCGCGCCGCGACGCTGCCGACCTTCGACTGGAAATGGCTCACGCTGCCAAAGGCGTGGCTGCTGACGACGTGGGACTACGCCGTGCTGGTCATCTACGGCCTGTTTCTGCTGCTGCTGGCCTACCGCGCGCTGCGCCTGAAGCTGCGCGTCTCGGACCTGCTCACCGCCGCCGCGCGCCGCGTGGGCCTCGGCCGCGTCCACAAGGGCAAGGCCGACTGGCGTCCGCCCGAGAAGCCGGCCGCCGCCGCGGAGGAATCCACGCCCATTTCCCCCGGCGCCGAGGGCACCGGCCCCGTGTCTCCCGGCGCGGATGCCGACGGCGTGGGCGCGCCGATCTCGCCGGGCGCCGAGGGCGGAAGCTCGCCGGTGTCAGCGGGGGCGGGGAAATAAGCTATCGTCTGCCTTCCATGAGCCCCGCCGCGTCCAGTTCGCCGAAGCCGTTGGAATATTTTCTCCGACCCACGGAAGGGGACGAACTCTTCCTTCGTCGTTTCCAGCGCATCGCCGACAAGATCGAGGCAGATCCCTCGCTGCTCGACATCCCACTGGAGAACATCGCCCGATGGCTGGCAAAGGGTCACGCCTCGCGCACGCGTCTTGAGGGCTGGCGCCGAATGATCCTGGACGCCCGGGCCTCTGAAGGCGGGATGCGGGACTTGCTCGCCTTGCTGCGCGCCAAGACGCCGGAAGCGATGCAATGGATGGGTTTCTCGCCTTTTCCCGGCGTGCTCACCACCCAGGAGCTCGACGCGATGCAATGGACCACGCGGCACTGAGTTCCTTGCTGGCCGCGTTGCGCGAGGCGCAGCCGGTGGGGCGGTTGATCGTGTTTGGCTCCACGACCCTGCTCGTATCGTTTCCGAACGTTGCGCCGACGGAACTGGGTGTCGACACAACCTTGGACACGGATCTCTTCGCGGAACCCACGGATCGGGCGATGGGCCTCCGGCTCGTGGAGCATTTCGGCGAAGGTCGTGCCTATCATCGTGCAAACGGCGTCTATGCGGATGTCATCGACGAGCGCGTGTCCCTGCATTTCCCGGAAGGATGGCGCGGACGTTTGGTGCCGGTGCCGGGCTGCCAGGAGATGTTTGCGCTGCACCCCAGTGACGCGGCCGCCATGAAGCTGTTCGCCACGGCGGCGGCACGGCTCGACCGCCGCATGGGTCGTCGCCCGCTCGACCGAGGGTTGAAGGATATCAACGTGGTCGTTCACCTCGCGCGGAAGGGCTTCATCACATGGCCTGAGGTTGCCGCACGTCTCGTCTCGGTGGATTGGGATCGCGCCCTGCGCCGCGAGTTCGTGGCCGTTCTGGCCGAGACCGAAGCCGCTATCAACGCTCCATGATCCTCGGCATCGACCTCGGCACCACCAATTCGCTCGTCGGCGTGATGGAGGCGGGCTTCCCGGTGCTCCTCGCCGACGCGGACGGACGGCGGCTCACGCCCTCGGTCGTGCATTTCCCGGCGAACGAAGGCGCAAGCCCGCTCGTCGGCGCGCCGGCCGCGCGGATGCGGCTGATCGAGCCGGCGCGCACCGTCCACTCGATCAAGCGCTTCATGGGCGCGCGCGGCGGTGATCCCGAGACGGAGGCCGACGCCTCGCGGGTGCTTTACGACGTGACCCGCACCCCGGCCGGCGCGCCCGTGCGCGTGCGAGTCGGCGACCGGGAACATTCGCCGGAAGAAGTTTCCGCGCTGATTCTTGCGAAGCTGCGCGCCGACGCCGTGCGCTCGCTCGGCCAGGACGTTTCGCGCGCCGTGGTCACCGTGCCGGCCTACTTCAACGACGCCCAGCGCGCCGCCACCCGCCGCGCGGGCGAGCTGGCTGGCCTCACGGTCGAGCGCATCTTGCCCGAGCCGACGGCCGCTGCGCTCGCCTATGGCCTGGAGCGGCTCGGCGAGCGCTCCAAGGTGGCCGTGTTCGATCTCGGCGGCGGCACCTTCGACCTCTCGATCCTGGAGTTGAACGAGGGCGTGTTCCAGGTGCTCGCCACGCACGGCAACACCCGCCTCGGCGGCGACGATCTCGACCGCGCGCTTGCCCGTTATCTCCTCGCCCGGCTGCGCGAGCGCTTCCCGGATCTCGGCGAGCCGGACCCGCGCCTCGCGGCCACGATTCGCGATGCCGCCGAGCAGGCCAAGGTCCGCCTCTCGGACGCGCCCGAGACCGACGTGGAGATTCCCTTCGCGCACGGAGGCGAGTCCTTCGCCGTCCGTCTCGGACGGGGTGACTTCGAGCGCCTCGCCAAGCCCGTGCTGGAGCCGATCCGCAATCTTTGCGCGCGTGCCCTGGAGGACACCCGGCTGAAGCCAGAGGATTTGCAGGCCGTGGTCCTCGTCGGCGGCTCCACGCGCATGCCAATGGTGCGCGCGATGGCCGGCGAGATCTTCCGGCGCGATCCCGACACCACGCAGCACCCCGACGAGGCCGTGGCCTCCGGCGCGGTGCTCCAGGCCGGCATCCTCTCGGGCGACGTGCGCAACGTCACCCTGCTCGACGTGACGCCGCTCTCGCTCGGCCTCGAAACCTTCGGCGGCCTGATGAACGTCCTGATCCCGCGGAATTCCGCGATCCCCACGAAGGCCGGCGAGATGTTCACCAACGCCGCGCCCGGCCAGACCGCCATGCGCCTCCACGTCCTTCAAGGCGAGCGCGAGTTGGCGCGGGACAACTTCTCGCTCGGCCAGTTCGAGCTGGAGTTCGAGCCCGCGCCGCGCGGGCAGGCGCGCGTGGGCGTGCAGTTCTCGCTCGATGCCGATGGCATTCTCACCGTGCTCGCGCGCGACACGAAGACCGGCCGCGAGCGCGTCGTGGAATTGAAGAGCGCGGTGGACGTTGCCGATGCCCGCGTGGAAGCGATGCTCGCCTCATCCCTTGAGCACGCCTTCGAGGATTTCCACGAGCGCCGCCTGGCCGAGGCGCGCCTCAAGGCCGATGAACTGCTGCCCGCCGTCAAGGTCGCGCTCGCCGAGGCCGGGAGCGAGCTCAACGAAGACGAGCATGCCGAGATCGCCCGCCAAGTCGCTGCCGTGGAAGTCGCGCGCGCGGGCGACTCGCTGCCCGCCCTTCAGGCCGCCGTGGCCGCGCTGGACGAGGCCACGCAAATGCTCGCCACCATCCTGATCGAGCGCGCGATGGAGGAATCTCTGCGGCGAAAGGGAGTCGTCTGACGCTAGAGCATTTTCGATCCGACTTGTCGCAGCGGCGGGCGGCGGCTTTCGGAGGGCCGGGGACGTTTTGGAGGGCGGTGGCTTCAAGCCGCCGGCA
>CALMOL010000328.1 GCA_937871685.1 uncultured Verrucomicrobiota bacterium | reverse complement strand
GGCGAGGATTTCCCGGAGCATCGCGGACAAGGCCGCGGGATCGCGCGGCGGCGGGGAATTGGGCGCGCTCATGATGGCTGGGGCGCACGGGGGGGCGGCGCGTCGCCGAGGAGGATGGCCAGTTCCCGCCCGAGCAGGACGCGCGCGGCGCGGCGCAGGTTGATAACCTGCTGGCGCGCGATCCCGAGGCGGTCGGCGATGGCTTGGTCGGAAAGCGGCAGCTCGCGCCAGAGCCGCGCAAACTCGCCGGCCGGCACGCCGAGCGCCCCGGCCAACGCGGGGAAGTCGGCGACGCCGCTGTGCTCGAACTCGCGGATCACGCCCGAATTGAGCAAAAAAGCGGCGCGCTGGCGAGGACTGAGCGCGCCCAGCGCACGCCAAAGCCAGGCGAGGTATTCGTTCCAGCGCGCGGCGTCGGCCGGCGTCGGGACGCTCGCCGGTAATTCCTCCAGCACGCGGGGCGGCGCGGCCTCGCGCTGAGCGGAAACGTCCCACAGCTCGGCGAGCGCCGCGTGGAGGTCTTCCAAGCGCAGCGGCGCGCCGAGGCGGTCGAAGATGACGGCCAGCAGGCGCGCCGGCGGCGCGGTGCGCAGCTCGCCCAGCGGGATGGCGTCGCGCACCACGGCGCCGGGGTCGGCGAGGAATTCCTGAACCTTGGTGTCCGGGGCCGCCGCGGCGCCGCGGTCGCGCCACGCGACGAAGCCGCAGAGCGGCTCGCCCTCGTCGTCCGGCCAGGCGGCGAAGCCCGTGCGGTCGCCGCGGGTGACGAGGAGGTAGCGCATTTGGCTGAAGAGGCGCGCCCGCGCCGGATGGCGGTCGCGCAGGTGCTCGACCCATGCGGTGAAGGCGAGGCTCGTGACGAGCGCGGCAAAGTTCCGCACCGGCTCGCGCGTGGCCGCGGGCTCCCCGCGCAAAGCGTAGAGCCGGCGCACGAGCAGCGCGTGCGTAGCGGAAACGGCGTCCTCGGCGTCGAGCGATTCCTGGTCGCGCGCGGGATGGCCCGGCGCGAGCGGGCGCCGGAACTTCCGCCCGAGCATGCGGCGGATGACCGGGTCGGCCACGTCGGCGAGGAGGTTGCCGAGCGCGGCATCGGCGCGCGCCTCCGTTTCCGCTTCGAAGAAGGGCCGGAGCAGCGGGTCGGACATGAGGCGCGGGCCGGCCGCCTTCCGCCGCCCGATGGGAAGCCGGCCGCCGAAGCCCCGGAGGATGTCGCGTCCGCGGCTTCTTTCAAGCCCGCCGCCCGCCACGCGGCGCACGCGGGGGAAAGACGAGGGCAGGGCGTGAATCATCATCCGGCGGGCTGGCGGGATCGCCGTGAAACTCTCCGCGATATTTCTTTTCCGACGCGGGAGGAAGAAAACACTGCTCCGCCGGAATACGCGCGCCGTTTTCGCGGCGGTATCCCGATGACCATTTGGACTCACCTGTTCACCTCCCTTCGCAGCCGGGGCCGCCCTTCTACCGAAACACGACCTGCGAGTAGAACCCCGGCAAGTCCGCGCACCCATTCTCCGCGACGGCTCCTCTGCGGTCAGGACGAATTGGCTCTCGGCGCCGGCGCGCCCGTGGTTGCGAGCCAGGAAGATGCCTCCCACCGAACGAAGATGTCCCGCGCGACCAGCCGCCTGTGCCTGCTTCTGGCTCTGCTTCAAGCCTGCTTCGCCACGGGCGCGCGGGCAGCGGAACCCTCGGGCCGCGACGTTCGCGCGCTGGTGCCGGCGGGGCGCGCGGCGCACTGGAAGAATGTGACGGTGCGGTTCGACCAGGAAGGTCGGCCATCCTACTTCGTGCAGCGCCGGGGGCGGACGCAGGGCCAGCTCGAAAGCGTGGGCGTGAGCGCCACGCCCAAGGCGCCGGAAATCCCCAAGACCATCGCCGCCGACGCGCTCAACACCGCGCGCGTCCCGGTGGACCTGAGCCGCAGTGTGTTCGTCCCCGCGCTGAATCGCAAGGTGCGCTACTACCTCGCCGAGCCCGGCGGCGGGTCCGAGAACGACACCTACCGCACCGAGCCGGTGGCTTGTCCCGACGGGCGCGGCGGGACGCTCCACGTCGTCATCCAGGCCGAGGCGGTCCACACGCCGCCGGCCGAGCTGCTGGCGAGCGTGCGTTGGATGCCGGCGGGCGCGCTGCGCGGACTGAAAGAGAAATGAAGGCAGGCCCGTGGACGGTCGAGGCGATCTCATCGCGGTCACGCCAAATCGCCGGAAGCGGTGGGTTGGGAAAACGATCCGCGCGCGTCGCTTGGGCTCCCGCCGGATTTCTTTCGGCGCGGGAAGAAAAACACCGCGCCACCGGAATACGCGCGCCGTTTTCACGGCGGCGTCTTCGATGACCACCAGGATTCACCCGTTCACTTCCCTTCTCGCGGCCGCGGCCGCCCTCCTGCCGGGCGCGCTTCCCGCCCAAACGTCCGTTTCCCTCTCGACCAGCGGCAACTGGTCGGTCGCCGGAAACTGGAGCCCCGCCGTCGTGCCCAACAACTCCGGGCCGAATCTTTACAACGCCAGCATCACCGGCGGCCGCACCGCCACGCTGGACATCGACGTGTCCATCCAAAACCTCAGCATGGTCGGCGTGGCGTCGCCCGGCGCCTTCTCCACCGTCACGCTGGATGCCGGCCGCACGCTCACGGTCAACGGCTTCTTCTCCGCCGGGGTTTACACGCGCCTGAACGGCGGCGGCACGCTCGTCCTCGCGGGAGGCGGCTCCGCGACGAACAATGCCCGGCTGACCTTGGACGGCATCACCGTCAACAACCAGGCCGGCTCGACCTTTTCCGACAACGCGGCCGTCGGCGCCCTCACCACGATCCTGTCCAATGGCGCCACCATCAACAACGCCGGCACCTGGAGCCTCGACGGCGCCGCATCCGGCGTTTACGCCTCCGGCACCACCGGGGGCTCCTTCAACAACAGCGGCACCTTCCGTGGCTCGGGCTCCACCACGGTCCCGTTCACCAACACGGGCGCGATCAACAGCCTGGGCCAGCTTTCCTTTAGCGCGGGCGGCACGAGCAGCGGGACGCTGAACACGGGCGCGACCACTAACCAGTCGATCGCCTTTACCGGTGGCACCTGGAACTTTTCCGCCGCCAGCACCAACGGCGGCGCCGGCGTCTTCCGCGTGGCGGGCGCGGCGGTGACGATCAATGGCGCGCACAACGTGACCGGCTCCACCGAGGTCGGCAGCGGCTCGCTCACCTTCGCCAACGCCGGCACGACGCTCGGTGGCATCCTCTACCTTTACGGCGGCACGACGAACTTTTCCGGCGCGAACACCGTGAACCAGCTCAACCTCGGCAACCCGGCCTCCGCGGCCGGCAGCCCGAGCGCGACGCTGAACCTCGGCGCCAACGGCGCGCTCACCGTCAACGGCGCGTTCAACACCGGCACCTACAGCCAAGTCAACGGCACTGGCACGGCCTCGGTCACGCTCAACGGCGGCGGCACCATCGGCGTGAACTCGGCGTTCATCCTCAGCGGCGTGACGCTCACGAACGCTTCCGGCTCGACCATCACCCAGGCCAACGCCAACGGCTTCGACAACACGCTGCAAAACGGCTCGGTCATCAACAACGCCGGCACCTGGCTGCTGCAGAACACCAACGGCCGCGGCCTCGTGGCGGCGAGCGGCGCGGCCGGTGCGGGGGCCGCCTTCAACAATTCCGGCACGCTCTGGGCCAACGCCCCCGACACCAACGCGAGGATCGGCTTCGCCCTCAACAACGCCGGCGTCTTCCGGCTGGACACGGGCGCGGGCGGCGGCGGCAATCCCACCGTGGCCGTCGGCACCTTCACCCAGACGGCCGGCAGCACGCAGCTTGCGCACGACGTCGGCAACTTCGCCACGCTCTCCTCGTCGAACCCGATCCAGTTCCAGGGCGGCTCGCTGCTGGGCAGCGGGCGCCTGCTGGGCAGCGTCTTCGTTTCCGGCGCGGGCACCCTGGTCAGCCCGGGCTTCTCCCTCGGCACGATCACCGTCCAGGGCGCCTACCAGCAGACCGGCGGGATGCTCTCGCTGGAGATCGGGCGCACCGCGAACGGCGCGGTGAACGACCTCCTCGCCGGCAACGGCGCGCTCAGCCTCTCGGGCGTCGGCGTCACCTTCAGCCTCCTGGCCGGCAGCCAGCCGCTCCGCGTCGGCGACGCCTTCACGGTGCTTTCCTCTTCGGGCAACGGGCTCGTGCTCACGGGCGACACGTTCGCCTTCGACCCGTCCCTGAGTGGCTACACCTTTGCCCAGACGCAAACCGCGGCCGGCTACACGCTCACGATCACCGGCGTGGTGCCCGAGCCCTCGACGTGGCTGCTGCTGGGCGCGGGCGGGCTGGGGTTGCTGGCCGTGCGAGCGACGCGACGGGCGCGCTGAAGGCAGCCGGGGCCGACCCCGGGGGCACGGTGGCCTCCTCCCGAGAAGCGAAGGCGATTGCAGAATCGCCCGGTTGGCCCGTTGTAGAGGCGGCACGTCCGCATTCGCGGACAGAGCCGCC
>CALMOL010000327.1:7775-11859 GCA_937871685.1 uncultured Verrucomicrobiota bacterium | reverse complement strand
GAGACGGATCCCGCCACGCGCGCCGAGCTGGAGGCGCTCCTCCGGGATTCTCCTCCGGCCGCCGCGTGGGCGAAGGACGTGCACGATCTCGACGCAGGATTGCGCGCGGAGCTTGGAGAAGCGCGTCGCCCGGCGGAAGCCGCCGTCGCGCGTCGCCCCGTGGCCACGCCCCCGGCGGACGACCGAATCCTGGCCTTCCCCGGGCGCGGCGGGCGCTGGAAGCTCGCGGCGCTCGCCGCCGCGGTGGTGGTGGCGGCAGGGTTCCTCACGGTGTGGCCGATGTTTCTTCCCACCACGCCACGCCGCCCGCTGGCGGAAGGCGGCCGGATGATGATGATCGAGCCGGGCCCGGCGGACGCCGCGTCGCCGGCGGAGCGGGGCGCGCGCACCGCCGTCGCCTCGGAGGGCTTCACCGCCGCCGCGACGCAGCGCGCGTCCGCGTTCGTGCCAAACGCCGGCACGGAGTCGCTCGGGCTCGTCCGCGCGGCGCTGGAGCGCGGCGAGCGCCCCCGTCCCGAATCGGTGCGCATCGAGGAAATGTTGAACCACTTCCTCCCCGGCGACCCCACCGCCGCCGCGGGCGCCCGCCTCGATGCCGCCACCGCTCCCTGGAACCCAGGGCATTTCCTGGTGCGCGTGGTTTTCCGCGCTGGCCCGGCGGCCACGTCCGGCTGGCAGGTGCGCGTGGAGTTCAATCCAGACCGCGTGGCCTCGTGGCGCTTGCTCGGCCACGAGGTCCGCCGCGCCGAGCCCGCGCGGCCGTCCGAGGGCGAAGGCGGCATGATCCCGGCTGGGCGCGCCGTCACCACTTTTTACGAGGTGATCCCGGCCGCCCGCAGCGAGCCGGTGGCCGCGGCATCGGATTGGCTCAAGGTCCAGGCCACCTGGCGCGGCGACGCCGCCGGCCAAGCCGTGCTACCTTTGGCCGGGGCTATCCGCCCTTTTGCCGAGGCGGACCCCGACTTCCGGTTTGCCGCGGCCGTGGCGGCATTCGGCCTGGCCTTGCGGGATGAATTGTCCGCGGCGAGCGGCGGCAGTCTCGTTCAACTGCGAGAATGGCTGGGCGGCGACCACGGCGACCGCCGGGCGGAATTCCTGGACCTCGTTGAGCGCGCCCGCGGCATCCAGGAAGGAAAACGCCGCGCCGATGGCTGAGCCGGGCCAGCCATTCCAGGGATGCCAAACGAAAAAATCCCCTGCGGCAGCCCTTTTGACGTTGACACTTTTCCTGGAGCACCCCACGATGCGCCCGTCCACGCCCTTCTTATGTCGCTTCGCTCCTTCCTGAACCGTTGGCTTCCCCTCGCGTGCGCCGCGGCTGGCGCCCTTGCCTCCGCCGGCAGCCTGAACGCGCAGACGGAAACTTTCGCGTCGTTCACGCAGGTCAACGGCAATTTGGCGGCGAACCGTTTCTACTACACGAACAACGGGACGAGCGCCTCGTTCGGCACCCAGAACCCGGTGCCGGTGCGCTTCAACTACGAAAACACCACCAACTCGAACTTTGGAGCCTCGCCCCAGCTTCAAGGCCAGCAGAACGCGACGATGACCTTCACCTCCTCGACGACGGTGACGGCGGTGGACAACGGCGGCGGCAACTACTCCGAGCTTTTCACGAACGTCACGACCATCGTGTTCACCCGCACCACGCCGGCGGGTGTTGGCAGCGGAACGCAGACAAATCTTCTCACGGTCACGATGACCAACTACACCCAGAGTTTCGGCGGCGGTGGCTCCTCGTTGGATGCCTCGACGCCGTCCGCGACGGTCACTTTCACCTCGGATTTCCTTAATTTCAACAACACGACCATTCGCGTCGCCGCGCTCGGCTTCACGGGAGGAAGCACGACCATCACGCAGAACGCCAATGGCTTCCTGAACAACTTCAACATCCAGGGCACGGGCAACTTCTCGTCCAACCCCATCCCGGTCGTGACCGTGCCGGAGATGAGCCCGTCGGCGATCCTCGGCCTGATCGTGGCCGGGGCTGCCGCGGCTGAGTTCGGCCGCCAGCGCCTGCGCCGCCGCGCGAGCGCCCCGGCCCCCGCCAAGGACGACGAGCCGGCGCTGGTCTGATCCGACGCTTTTCTCGCGCGGGCGGCTTTCTGGCCGCCCGCGCTTTTTTTTTAGCCGGCGAGGTGGCCGACCGCAGCCTCCTCCTTACCTCCGCCCCCGGGGCTTCGGCCGCGCTGGCGCAGGCGAAGCCGGTGCAGAAGGCGCCGCCTCCTCGGGATACTTCTTCGTGGTGGGCCAGATGACGCGCCACGGCTGGCGCTTCAGCGTGTCGGTGAGCTGGGTCGCGTTGCCCAGGATCTGGCGCAGTTGCGGGTCGAGGCCGGCGATGGTGCGATCCAAGCGGGAGGACACGGCGCGGAGATTCTCCAGCACGCGCTCCACGCTGCCCTTGCGGTTGATCTGCTCGGTCAGCTTCTTCACCTCCACCAGCGCGCTCATGAGGGGGCCGGCGTCGTCGGAAAGCTTCCGGGTGAGCTCGCGCGCGTTGGCGAAGGTCTGGTTCAGCGAGCCTCCCTCGGCGGTGAGGTGGCTGAGGTTCTCGGCCACGCGGCGGACGCCCGCCATGGACGCCTGGAGCTCGGAGCCGTTGCCGAAAAAGGAGGAGAGTTGGGTCGCCGCGTTGCGCAGTCCCTTGAGGGCCTCCTCGGCTTGCTGCGCGACCGGCTCCAGCACCTTCACCAGCTTCGCGGCGGCGGAGGAAAAATCCGGCGCTCGCTCGCCGGTGAAAGACACGCCGGTCTCGGCCAAGCCAGATTCCTCGTTGCCCTGCACGAAGTCGATCACCAGCTCGCCGAGCAGGCCGTTGGACTGCATGCGCGCCGTGGCGTCGCGGTAGATGCGGGAGTCAGCCTGGATGCGGACGCTCACGAGCGCCTCGTAGTCCGGGAAGCGCGTGGGCCGCAGGCGCTTGGCGATGGGCGACTCGATCTGAGTGACCTGCCCGACCTTGCGTCCAGCCAAATACACGGCCGCGCCGGGGCGGATGCCGCCGGCGTTGTCGAAGAAGATCTGATAAGTCTTCAGCCGCTGGAAGAGGCCGGGGGCGGAGAGCGCGAGGATGATGCCCAGCAAGAGGCCCATCGTGACGAGCACGAAGACGCCGGTCTTGATCTCGGTGCGTTCAAACTTCATGGCGGGTCTGCCGAAAGGGGACGAGGCGGCCTAAGAAAGCCAAGCGCCCCCGAAGGTCACGGGACCGCGTGCGGCATGACGGGTCCACGCGGCCGCCGCGGGTTGCGCGGCATTCACTCGCGGCGGCGGCGGCCCCGGCGGCCACGGGGATTGTCCTCCGCTTTCCTTTCATCCTCAATGCCCTCGCCGATCGGTCCCTCGGTGCTGCCCGCAATGAACTGCGCGACCACCGGGTCCTTGGATTCCTTGAATTCCTCCGGCTTGCCGTCGAGGATGATCTTTCCCTGGTAGAGCATCGCCATGCGCGTGGCGACGCGGAAGGCGCTCTCCATCTCGTGCGTCACGATCACGGAGGCCGCGCGTGTGCGCTCCGAGGTGGAGATGATTAGCTCGTCGATCACGGTGGAGATGACCGGGTCGAGGCCAGCGGATGGCTCGTCGTAAAGGACCAGCTCCGGCTCGTTCATGAGCGCGCGCGCGAGGCTCACGCGCTTGCGCATGCCGCCGCTCAGTTCGGAGGGCAGCTTCGTCTCCGCGCCGCTCATCCCCACAGATTCCAGCTTCTCGCCGATGAGCTGGTCGATCTCGTCGCGCTTCTTGCGCGTGAGTTCCTCGAGGGGCAGCGCGAGGTTGTCGCGCACGGACAGCGAGGAAATGAGCGCGGAATATTGATAAACCATGCCGACGCGCTGCCGAATCTCATTGAGCTGCCGGCGGGACAGGCCGGAAAGCTTCCGGCCGCTGAGCCGCACCTCGCCGGCGGTGGGAATGAGGATGCCCAGGATGAGGCGAAGCAAGGTGCTCTTGCCGCTGCCGCTTTGGCCCATGACGACGAGCCGCTCCCCCGGCCAAACCTCGAGGTTCACGCCGTCGAGCACGGTCTTCTCGCCGAAGCGCAGCGCCACGTCGGAAAGCGAGACCAGCGGCTTGTCCGTGT
>CALMOL010000327.1:0-7765 GCA_937871685.1 uncultured Verrucomicrobiota bacterium | reverse complement strand
TTTCTCGGCGGGGCGGGGTCGGGCATGGCGGGACGGTGAGAGAGGAGCAGTGAAAGGTGAGAAGTGGGAAGCGCCGGCGCGTGTCGGGACGCGCGAGGATGGTCCAGTCCGCACGGAAGGCACGCGCGCGATCAAAGGGCTCGCGTTCGCTACAGTCCACTTCGCACGGATCACTTCTCACGTCTCACCTTCCGCCTCCCCCTTCAGTCCGGCAGCACGCCCACCTGCATCATGTTCAGAAACGTATCCACGCCGATCACCGTGGTGATGGTCGTGACCACGCTGCGCGTGGTGGCGCTGCCCACGCCGGCCGCGCCGCCCTTGACCGTGAGGCCCTCGAAGCACGCGATCACGGCCACCAGCCCGCCGAACGCCACGCTTTTCACGATTCCGAGAAGCACGTCCTTGAGGATGAGGGACTCATACACGAGGTCGATGAAGTAATTCCAACCGATGTTCAGTTGAAACGTGCAGATGAGGAAGGTGCCGATCAGCGCGGCGACGTTCGACACCACCACGAGCGGCGGCATCAGGCAGACCAGGGCGGCAAGGCGCGGCGCGACCAGGAAGCGCAGCGGCCCAAGGCCCATCGCCTCGATGGCCTCCACCTCCTCGGCCACCGTCATCGTGCCCAGCTCGGCGGTGTAGGACGCCCCGATGCGCGCCGCGATGATCACGCTGGTCATCAGCGGCCCCAGCTCGCGCCAGAAAGCGATGGTGATGAGCCCAGGCACGAGCCGCTCCTGCCCGAAAGGCCGAAGCTGGTAGCCGGTGAGCAGCGCCATCGTCAGCCCGAGGAAGAATGATACCATGGCCACCAGCGGCACCGAGCCCAGGCCAGCGCGGTCGGTCTGCTGGAAGAAGATCGCGCGCCGCACCGGCGCGCGCCCCCGCGCGAGGGAATCGCCCACCTCGGCGACCATGTCTCCCAGCAGCCAGACGATGGAGGAAACGCGCGCGAGGAAGACGCGCAGCTTGTGGCCGAGGGCGCCGAGCATTGGCGGAGGTGAATTGTAGATGGTGAATGGTGAATCGTGAGCATCGCGACCGGATGGCCAAAGGCGAAAGGTCTCTAAACTCGGCGACCCGGGCTGGGGCCAACAGGATTCACCACTCACGAATCACGATTCACCTCGGTCACTTCCAGCGCCAGTCCGGGTGAAGGTTCACGGACTCGGGGGTGGTCTGAATGCCGGTGGCCTTCAGCAGGTAAGCCACGCCCTCGCGGCTCTCCATCGTCTCGCGCAGGGAACGCGCGAAGAGCTCGATGTATTCCTTGTAGGACTCGAGCGCCAGACGGCCGTCGGTGACGTATTGGGCGAGCGAGGTGTCGTGGTGATCAATGAGGTCGAAGAGCGCCTTGCGCAGGCGGTGACGCATGATGGGATCCACTACCACCTTGAACGGGCTGCCCATGGGGTCGAGCACGGCCGGTTCGCGGCCGGAGGTGGCTTCAGCGGGGACGATGGCGAAAGAGGATTGGAGTTCCATGAGAACGGAGAAGAGGCCGAGAGGATGGAAGATGGAGAGCCGAGCGAAGCGAGACGGCTAGGGTGAGTGGAGCAATGGCAGACGCCGTGGGGTGAGCCGCGGCCGCCAATGTGGCGCAAAACTTCCGCGCCGAACAAAGAATCCGCGGGTGCGCGGTTCCGCTTCAAGAGAACGATCACCGCATCCACCATTGGCTTCCTGCCATCTTCCATCTTCCATCCGCTCGGTCTTTTTCCGCCTTCATGGATCGCCTCGTGCCCTTCGCCGGCCTGCTGACCTTCCTCGGCCTCGCGTGGCTGCTCTCCTCGCACCGGCGCGCAGTGCCGTGGCGGCTCGTGCTCGCCGGGCTCGGCCTGGAGTTCTTGCTCGGCGCGCTCATCCTGAAAACCTCCGCCGGACAAGCGTTCTTCGGCGGCTCCCAGCGCGTGTTCGAGGCGCTGATGTCCTATTCTGACCAAGGCGCGCAATTCGTCTTCGGGCCGCTCGCGCTTGCGCCGGGCACGGCGGGCAGCCTCGGCTTTGTCTTCGCCTTCCGGGTGCTGCCCACCATCATCTTCTTCTCGGGGTTGATGGCCGTGCTCTATCACCTCGGCGTCATGCAGCCGATCATTCGCGGGATCGCCCGCGTGATGGCCTGGCTCATGGGCACGAGCGGCGCCGAGACCACCTCGGTGGCCGCGAACATCTTCCTCGGCCAGACCGAAGCCGCGCTCGTGGTGCGGCCCTACGTGGCCGCGATGACCCGCTCGGAGCTGATGTGCCTGATGGTCGGCGGATTCGCCACCATCGCCACCGGCGTGCTCGCCGCCTACGTCTCGATGGGGATCAACGCCGGCCACCTGCTCGCTGCCTCCTTCATGGCCGCGCCCGGCGCCATCGTGATCGCGAAGATCATGGAGCCGGAGACCGGCGAGCCGCTCACGCGCGGCACGGTGCGCGTGGAAATGCCCACCACGCACGCCAACTCGGTGGACGCCCTCGCCGCCGGCGCGTCCGAGGGCGCGGCGCTCGCGCTCAACGTCGGCGCGATGCTCATCGCCTTCATCGCCGCGCTGGCCCTCCTCAATGGCTTGCTCGGCTACCTCGGTGGCTGGCTGGGTTCCCCCGGTTTCGGCCTGAACACCATCTTCGGCTGGCTGTTCTGGCCGCTCGCCGTGGTGATGGGCGTGCCGCTGGCCGACGCGCCCAAGTTCGCCTCGCTGCTCGGCACGATGCTGACGGCCACGGAGTTCGTCGCCTACGCCGACCTCGCCGCCGCCATCAAGGCGGGCGCGCTATCCGAGCGCGCCGCGATCATCGGCACCTATGCGTTCTGCGGCTTCGCCAACTTCGGCTCCATCGGCATCCAGATCGGCGGCATCGGCGTGATGGCCCCCGAGCGCCGCGCCGACCTCGCCCGCCTCGGCCTGCGCGCGATGATCGCCGGTGCCTTCGCCTGCTGGATGACGGCGACGATCGCGGGAATCCTGCTTTGACCGATCAGCGCTCGGCGACCGCCAAAGCCTCGGTCACCATCATCCCGACCGCGCGCATCTCCCGCAGACTCAGCGCGCCGGCTCGCTTGGCGAGGCGTCGGCCATCCGGGCCCGTGAGCAGCGGCGCATGGCACCACGCGGGCGGCGGATGGCCGAGCGCGCGGTAAAGCAGGATTTGCCGCGCGGTCGAGCGCAGCAGATCCACGCCGCGCACCACCTCCGTGATGTCCATCGCCGCGTCGTCTGACACCACGGCCAGCTCGTAGGCCGGGACACCGTCGCGCCGCCACGCGAGGAAATCGCCGAAGTCTCGCCCGACGGTAAACGCCTGCGGTCCGGCCAGCGCATCATCGAAGGCGATTGGCTCCCCAGCCGACGTGTGAAAGCGCCAGTTGCGGCCGTCGGGCGAGGATTCTTCGCGCGGTCGCGCTTCCGCGGGCCGGCACGTCCCCGGATAGATCGGCTCCGCGGCTTCCTCCTCGGCGTGGGGGGCGCCCGCCGCGCGCAGCACGTCGCGCCGCGTGCAGTCGCATGGATACACCAGCCCCATGGCCGCCAGCCTTCGCCACGCGCTGAGGTAAACGTCTCGCCGCTCGCTCTGGTAAAATGGCCCTTCGTCCCACGCCATGCCCGCCCACGCGAGATCTTCCAGCAACGCCGCCCGGAACTCCGGCCGGCAGCGCTCGCGGTCCAGATCCTCCACCCGCAGCACAAGCTTGCCGCCCGCCGCCCGCGCCCGTTCCTGCGCGAGCAGGAAGGTCCGCGCATGCCCAAGGTGCAGGAAGCCCGTCGGCGAAGGGGCGAGGCGACCACGATAAGGCAAGGGCAGGGAAAAGTTTGCGGCGAGGTGCCAGTCAGAAAACATCACGAAGGCACGACGGGCGCGAAGGAATTCAACCACCCGATAGATCATCCCTTCGTGTCCTTCGTGCCTTCGTGGTGAAATATTCCGCCATGCTTTCCTTGGCCGACCTCAACGCCGCCCGCGCCCGCATCGCCCCGCACATCCACCGCACGCCCGTAATGACCTCCCGCACGCTCGACGCGGAACTCGGCGCGAGGCTCTTCTTCAAGTGCGAGAACTTCCAAAAGATCGGCGCGTTCAAGGCCCGCGGCGCCACCAATGCCGTGTTCTCCGCCACCGACAAGGAGCTGCGCGGCGGCGTCGTGACCCATTCCTCCGGCAACCACGCCGCCGCCCTCGCCCGCGCCGCCCGCCTGCGCGGCGTGCCGGGTCACATCGTCATCCCGACGAATGCTCCCAGGTCCAAGGTGGAATCCGTTCGGCGCCAGGGCGGCGAGATTATCTTCTGCGAGCCAAACGTCGCCGCCCGTGAGGAAGCCTGCGCGCGCGTCCAGGCCGAGACCGGCGCGCTGCTCGTGCATCCCTACGACGACTGGCGCGTCATCGCCGGCCAAGGCACCGCCGCGCTGGAACTCATGGAAGACGCGCCCGACCTCGACGTCGTCATCGCCCCCGTGGGCGGCGGCGGCCTGATGACCGGCACCACGCTCGCCGTAAAGTCCGTGCGCCCATCCGCCCGCGTGTTTGCCGCCGAGCCGGAGCAAGCCGACGACGCCGCGCGCTCCCTCGCCACCGGCGTGCGCCAGCCCACGCCCACCGGCTTCACCATTGCCGACGGCGTCCGCACCGGCCTTGGCGAGAAGGCCTTCTCCGTCCTGCGCGAGAAGTTGGATGGCGTGCTGCTCGCCTCCGAGGCCGGCATCATCGCCGCCATGCGCCACACGTGGGAGATCCTGAAGATCCTTATCGAGCCCTCCTGCGCCCTGCCGCTGGCCGCCTTGCGCGAGGGAAAGCTCGCCGTGCGCGGCCTCCGCGTCGGCATCATCCTCAGCGGCGGCAACCTCGACCTGGACCGCTTGCCATGGCAGGAGGCGGGATGAGGATTGGCGATTGAGGATCGACACTCACCCGCCGAAGGTGCGCGCCTGCGCCCACCGCAATCCAGCCGCCGTGGCGAAATGGCAGACGCATGGGACTTAAAATTGCAAATAGCGTTTTTCAAGGTTTTGCACGGCTTTGCGTAAAACGCGCAGGCCAAGCATTTATCAGCTTTCGCACGGAACAGACTTTTGCGCAGCTTTGCACTAGTTTTCGCAAATAAGGTCCGTGACCGTAGAAAAGCACCGTAGAAAAAGCCAAGTTTGGAACTTGTCGTGCTCGACTCATGACACAAATGCGGAGTGCCTTCGGAAGCAGTCGAAGGCCTCTTTGTCGAAGATCGCCGTCGCGTGTTCAGTGCCGTTGCCGATGGCCGTCAGCGCGTCCCAGGCCCAAGATGGGCGGCCTTCCCCATCGCAAGATCGGAACCTTCAAGACCCCAGCCGTCACCAAGCCTACCTCCTTGAGTTAGTGCCATTCTCGCCTTGTATCTTGGATTGACGACCGTGTTAGGCCTTTGAGCAGCCACCTCGTGGCCGCTGGCAAGCCCAAGAAACTGGCTCTCACCGCCGTCATGCGAAAGCTCGTCGTGCTCCTGAACCATCTCCTGAAAATCCCAAACGTTGCCCTTGCCTAATCAAGCCCGTTGCTGACCCCTTTCTCCAAGCTTGCTGTAATGCGCCGAGAAAGGCGCGTCGCGATCAGGCTGAAGAAGCGCGCACGATCAGGATCAATTTCAGGAACTCAGTTTTCCCATAACCTCCGCTCCCGGTGCCCCAGCCGCGCCCAGGGAGGAACGACCGAGCACGCGACCGGCGCCACGAGGAGGACGCGCGCGACCGGCGCTGCACAAGGAAGCCGGCGGCGCGCGCTGTGCCGCAGCGAGCTTGCGAGCGAGGCAGAGCGCGTGACGACGAGCGCCCTTCGCGCCAAGGCCCGCCAGCGACGGCGCGCCGGCTGCCGGGGGCTTCGCTGCTGCGGCGCGGCCGCCTGACGTTGCCCCCGACCAAGCAGCCGGCGTGACGGAGCGGTCGCGTTGGGCCTGCCTCGTGCCCAGGCCGGCTGCCCCGACCTGCGCTAGCGTTCAAAGCGACAGAGGGTCTAAAGTTACCGTGCCATATATTTCACGCTCAAACTGCTCTTTGCCGAGTGACGAAGTCCAACGCCAGCTAGCAAAGCGCACGCGGCGGAACAAAGGAACAAGGAGTCGCCTCCGAAAACGAGCACTTTGTATAGACCGTAGGGGATGCCAGCGAGCGGGAACGTGCCGCCTGAGCCTGCATTGCTATCATTTGCTGTTTCCCTACGCTCGCTACGGAAGTAAAACAGATGCAGAGGAGTTTCCCGATAGTGCGTGATGCGCATGACGATGCCCTTCTCATGTTCGTGAGGGTTAAAGCGCGAGTGCCCGCCTCCGCTATTTAACACAAGGAACGACGCATACAGCTGCGCGATCACGCCCAACAGAAGCAGGATCAACGCCAGCAACAGCCTTAGCATATCAAGGTTTGAACCTCACTTGCGGTTTCCAAGATTCAAGTCTGCCTGCAAGCCAAGCGTAATAATCGCTCGTCCGGCGGAAGGGCATGGGGCCGGAGTCGGGGCCAATATCACCCAGTTCGAGCGTGCCCCATTTCGATTGTGCTTCTTGAACGAACCGCTCAATCAGTTGCTTCTTTGCGGCAACCTCTGCGTCCACTTTTCTTCGGCAGGAGTCTTCCGTCCAACTCCCCGAAAAGATGCATGATCTAGAGCTTTCCTCAGCGACCGAAAAGAGAGGCAAGTCGACGAGTTCATGAGCTGAGACTCGAACTAGTTCGTGCGAGATGACTCTGCCCACGAAGGACGCAGATGCGGTGAATGATCTCTCGGTCGTTCCAAAGAAGCCGCTATAGGTAGTGAAGGTGTCGCCGATGGAAGGCAACTCCACTTGTAGTTCCAAGGAAAACTCTAGCCCATCGATCGAGCAGCAACGTTTGGATTCATCGAGCTTAGATGTATGCTTTTCTGAGATCGAGTAGTTGGTATAGCCATAGATGTTACGCCCAATAAATCTAGCCCCGCCAGCGCCTCGGTTGATAACAGGTCCACTGTAGCGATATAGTCCGAGCGGATCCACGCTTCCAATTGGAGAGTTTCGAACAAAGCCATACAGATTGAGCCCCCCGCGCTCCTCGATGGGGTCACGCGAGATCCACCTTCCGGTGCTGGGGTGGTAGTAGCGGTAGCCGTAGTAGAGCAGCCCCGTGCCGTCGTCATACTTGGTGCTGAACCGCCACGGGTTGCTGGCCGCGGCCGGCCCTGTCGCCTCCAGGGGTTCGCCGAAGGGGCCGTAGGCGTAATGGGCGCTGACTTGGCCGCTCTGCGCGTCGATCAGGGCGCACACGTTGCCCAAGGCGTCTGAGAGAACAAAGTGGCTCTGCGGGGTGCTCTGCGCGTGGTCGGTGGTCAGCAGCAGGCCGCCCACTCCGCCGGCACCTTGGGGCGTGTTCGAAAGGTCCAGACCCCACAGATTGGAGCGTTTCAGTTGGCTGTTCTCGTCCAGCTCGGCCACCAGCAGCCAGCCGTCCCACACGAAGCGCGTCGTGCCGACCAAATCCCAGTTGCCGCTCACTTGGTTCTTGGCGAAGCGCCGCCTTTGAACGCGGCGGCCCTGGGCGTCGTAGTCGAAGAGGTGGAGTTCGCCCCCGGTGTTGCCCTCCACCAGCGGGGCCCCGTCGGGCGATGCCACCTCCCCGGTTTGGGGCAGCCAAACCTTGGCGTCGCCGGGGGGCGGCCGGCTTTCCAGCGCCACCAAGCGGTTCTCGGCGTCCCAGGTGTAGGTCCAGCGCCCGTCGGCGGTCAGGTTGCCGTCTTCGTCGTAGACCGTCTCTTCCAGCACCGCCTGCCCGTACCC
>CALMOL010000326.1 GCA_937871685.1 uncultured Verrucomicrobiota bacterium | reverse complement strand
GCGGGAGGTTTTGCACCACCCACTGGCCACTTCGAAACCTCCCGCGGGGAGCGGGTCCTGGACCAACTTGGCGATGATCGACCGCCCAATCCTTCTGAAGGCGGCCCTGAAATTTCATTGACGGTAAACGCTCCACCCCGCACCATGCGCGCCGTAATGGCAGCGGGACACATGCAATCGGTAGGTCTGGGGGCGCTTGGCGCAAAGGGATCGGTGTCGTCTCGTGGCAACCCTCGGGGCTACAATTGCGCCGCCGGCCGCCGTATTCACGACGCGCTCATCGACACCAAGGTCGGCCCGCCCGTCGTCACCCGTTTGGCGAGCGCCGTCCCCGAGGGGGCCACCGCCGCCAACTTCCCCCTCTATCTGGACGGCTTGGTCGAAGCCGTATCCAAAGGCGGCACCGAGCAGGCCGGCGCGGTCGGCGAGATCAGCACCCTCACCAAGGAGCAATCCCTCGCCTACGCCGAGACCAAGCGCCTCATGAGCGCCGCGCGTCGCTCTGCCGGCTACGCCTTCCCCGGCCAGGACGCCCTCCTGCACGCCGAGTTCAAGGTCGGCGTCCACGAGCCCCAAGATTTGGCCAGCGAACTGGAGCGCGCTTCCATCATCCAGGCCAGCAGCGTCAAATATGCCGCCCAACTCGTGAAGCACGGCTGGATCGCCCAGGATGCCACCGACTTGAAGGACACCATCAAGCTGCTGGGCGGCAAGGACTTGGACTAGGAAGCCAGCGAGGACCACAAGAAGGGCATCACCGCCGCCCGCAATCGCCAGGCCAACCTCCTCTACGCCGCCATCCTCACCGGGCAGAACGCCGCCCGCCTCGCCTACCCCAGCACCAAGATCGGCTTGGTCGAAGGCATCGAGGAAGCTCGCGCCCGCTTCCTCATCGACGAGTTCCCCACGCGCCGCGGCGGCTCCGACGAGCCGCCTACGAACACTCCCGCCGACTCCGAAAAGCCTGCTCAGTCGGGAAGGCTCAGGGAAATGTGAGATTGATCCGTCTTACTCGATTCTGTTCATATAACCCTGACTTTGTCGGCTTCTTGATCGACATCGTTGAAATGACGGAAGCGCAGATGTGGCACGTCTCGAGGTGAGTAAAGCGTTGCTGCCTGTCGTCGCCGAATGACTCCACAAAGGTCGGTTCAAATCACCTTTGATCGTGCACATGTGATAGCGCTTTGCTGTTTAGCAATTGCTTAGGCCATTACTCGATAGATATTGCCCTCAGTGAAACCTAATCAAGCCAAGGCACAGGCCAGCGAGGTCGCATATGAACTGCATACGCTGGGGTGGAAGGCCTTTCAAAACCTGTGCATCGCAATCGTCGCAGACGTTTGGGGGCAGACGGTGCAAAGCTTTTATGATTCTAAGGATGGAGGTCGGGATGGGGCGTTTAAAGGCCAGTGGATCTCGAAAGAAGGAGAAGAATATTTGGGCTCATTCTCAGTTCAGTGTAAATTTACGTCCAATCCATCTAAATATATAAAACTAGCGGACTTGAGCGATGAGCTAGTAAAAGCTGAAAGTTTGGCGGCACGTGGCTTGGCAGATAATTATTTCCTCTTTGCGAATGCTCGGATGAGTGGGGTTGAAGATGAGAAAATTAGTAAACGATTTGGAGAAATTAAAGGAATAAAGAGATTTGTAGCTTACGGACTTGATCGCATCTCGGCGTTCATCCGAGAATCATCGCGCCTTCGGATGATGGTGCCACGCGTTTATGGTCTTGGGGATCTGAGCCAAATTTTGGACGAAAGGGCAAGTCAGCAAGCGAAAGAGATTCTTAGTTTTCTTGGAGAAGACTTGAATAAGTTTGTTATCACGGATGCTTATCGGAAAAGTGCCAGAGCCTTAATTGATGAGGGTTTTGTTTTGCTTCTTGGTGAGCCTGCGTGTGGAAAGTCGACTATTGCCGCTGCGCTCGCAGTGGGTGCCTTAGATGAATGGGGTTGTTCTACATTCAAGATACGTAATGCATCTGAGTTTATTTCGCATTCGAATCCAAACGAGAGCAAGCAGTTCTTTTGGGTGGATGATGCATTTGGCGCAACGCAGCTAGATTTAATGAGCGCACAAGAATGGAATAGCGTCTTTGCTCACATGTCAGCCGCAATCCGGCGTGGGGCTCGAATCCTGTTTACGTCGCGAGATTACATTTATAAATCCGCACGAAGATTTCTAAAAGAATCGGCGCTCCCGTTGATACGGGAATCGCAAGTCGTGATTCATGTTGAGAAACTTAGTAGAAATGAGCGTGAGCAAATTTTGTATAATCACATCAGGCTTGGTGATCAGGAGCGTAAGTTCAAGAAGCGTATTAAGCCGTTTCTTCCGAAAATTGCTCTACATGCTCATTTCAGTCCGGAGATTGCTAGGCGTCTCGGGAATGCCATCTTTACGAAAAGGCTCTTTATATACGAAGAGGGAATAGATGATTTTGTTTCTAGGCCAATAGATTTTCTTTGCGAGATAATTCAGACGATAGATCTCAATAGTCGAGCCGCACTAGCTTTGGTTTTCATGAGAGGTGGCGCACTTCCTAGTCCTGTCAGTATGTCGAGCGGTGAGGCGCGAGCATTAACGCTTCTTGGTGGATCTGAGCACGGGATGCGTGAGGCGCTAAACTCAATAAGTGGAAGCTTGGTTCTTTTATCAACCCAGGGAGGATCTAATACGTGGCGTTTCAAGCACCCCACTGTTCGAGATGCTTTTGCAAAAGTGGTTGCCGAAAATCACGAATTGCTTGATATTTACCTCATTGGTGCTCCCATCGAAATGCTGCTGGGCGAGGTCACGTGTGGAGGAATTCGAGTGGTGGGCGCTAAAGTTTCTATTCCCGCGGATAGGTATGATCTGATTGTCTCTCGTCTGGCCGAACTCAATCCCCACAAGGATAAAGACTGGAAACAGAGGGATAAGGATCAGGATATGCTCCATAGATTTTTGTCGTATAGAGCCGGGTGTGAGTTTCTTGTTAAGTATTTGGATTCGAATCCTGGATTTTTGGATAGCCTGAAAGTCTGGTCGTATTTGAACTCCGTATCTGACATGGCGGTTATCTCGCGTCTTAACGACCTCGGTCTACTTCCGGAAGTTCAACGACTGAAAGTAGTTGAAGCTATTCGAGAGCTCGCAGTTGAAACTCCAGATGCAGGGTTTCTGTCTGATGAATTCTGTAATTTGACTACATCTGAAGAGAAAACTCTGATACTTGGTGACATTCGTTCATTGCTCATTCCAAATCTTGATGCTGAGATTGAAATTTGGCGTCGAAATTTTCACGGCGACGGAACTCCAGAAGATTATTTTGATAGCTTTGTTAGCGCCCTCAAGGACTACAAGAGGGCGCTTGCTGATGAAGAGGTTGCAACTCAGATTGATGCGGCGTTGCTTGAGATAGAAAGGGTTGTAGATGAAATGCAGTCTGATCTACCCGAAGAGCGCGAGGACGATGATTTCGCGACTTATCGAACTTCCGAGGACGCTTCGGATTCGCGGTCGATTTTCGACGATGTTGATCAGTGACCTTTTGCCGATAAGGATAGCGACGGAGCAAGGCCGCATTGGTGGTTTTATTACAGCCCACGTGCCTTCACGTTGGCCGCGCCGGAAAAGATCGGGAGTCTATACAATGGCGCGGTTGGATAGGCTTTCCTTGAATAGACGCCTCACGTGGCTGCCACGAGGAGTTTACACTCGCGTTCCGAGCAGCGAACGTGAGGCGTTAGACGGCACACCGAGCGAGCAGGCCAGCGTGGCCGATCAGGATGAATCGTCTGGTCATGCGCCCTCTTGACCCAACCACCCGCAAGCAGTTCCTCGCCTCGTTGGCCAAGGCCGGGGCCGGCGTCGGCGTGCTCGGCGCGACGCTGGGCCTCCCGCGGCCGATGGTCGCAGCGGGCGAATCGCCGGCCGCCCCGCCGCCGAAGCCGGATCTGGCGGCGGCGAAGGGCTTGACCCAGGCGGTGGCCCGGTTCGTGGTCGGCACGGACTACGCCAAGCTGCCGGCCGAGGTGATCGAGCTGGGCAAGAAATCCATCTTGGATGGCTTGGGCCTGGCGCTGGCGGGCAGTCGCGCGAAGTCCGGCGCGATCGTGGAGAAATACCTTTCCACGCTCGGCTTGGCGGCCGGGGCGGGCACCGTCATCGGCACGGCGCTGCGCCTGCCGGTGCGCTTCGCCGCCTTTGCCAACGGCGTGGCCATCCACGCGGACGACTTCGACGACACGCAGCTCTCGTCCGCGCCCGACCGCGTGTATGGCTTGCTCACGCACCCGACCGTGCCCGTGCTGCCCGGCGCGCTGGCGCAGGCGGAGGCGGACAACCGCGGCGGACGCGACCTGCTCCTCGCCTACCACCTCGGCGTGGAGGTGGAGTGCAAGATCGCCGAGGCCATCCACCCGCGGCATTACCAGGCGGGCTTTCATTCGACCGGCACCTGCGGGCCCTTCGGCGGGGCGGTGGCGCTGGCGAAGCTGCGCGGGCTGGACGCGAACGGCGTGTGCCGCGCGCTCGGCGTGGCCGGGGCGCAGTCCTCGGGATTGCGCGAGAACTTCGGCACGATGACCAAGCCCTTCCAGGCCGGCCACGCCGCGGAAGGGGGCGTGCTCGCGGCGGACCTGGCCGCGCTCGGCTGGACGGCGGCGGAGGACATCCTGGAGGCGGCGCGCGGATTCTTCTCGGCGGCCGGCGGCGGGTTCGACCCGGCCCTCATCGTGGGGAAGCTGGGCGAGCCGTGGGTCTTCCAAAATCCCGGGATCTCGATCAAGCCGCATCCCTCCGGCTCGCTCACGCATCCCGGCATGACCGAGATGGCGCGGCTGGTGCGCGAGAACCGGTTGCGGCCCGAGCAGATCGAGCGCGTGGAGGCCGGCACCAACCACAACATGCCGAACGCCTTGATCCACCATCAGCCCAAGACGGAGCTGCAGGCCAAGTTCAGCATGGAATTCTGCCTGGCCGCGCTCATCGCCACGGGCGGCAAGGCGGGCTTGGCGGAGTTCACCGACGAGTTCGTCAACCGGCCCGACATCCAGGAGCTCATGCGCCGGGTGCATTTCTACGTGAACCCGGAAGCCGAGGCCGCCGGCTACGACAAGATGACCACGATCATCGAGATCGTCCTCAAGGACGGCCGCAAGATCACCGGCCGGGCGGACTTCGGCAAAGGCAGCCCGCAAAGCCCGATGAGCTACGACGAGGTGGCCGACAAGTTCCGCGGCTGCGCCGAGTATGCCCGCTGGCCGCAGGATCGCGCCGAACGCATCGTGAACCTGGTGCGGAAGCTGGAGACCCTCACGAGCGTGCGCGAGCTGACGGCGCTGCTGGGGAAGGGGTCTTGAATTCCGCCGGCGTGCGTTGTTCGGAATGGTTGATCGACAACGCGCCGCTCTGATGAGAGCCGACGCTTCAGCGTTTGCCTTCCACATCTGACTAAAGAGGCCCGGAGGGCCGACCGGAAATTAGCCGGTGGTGCCAACCACCGGAACCTGTCTTCCTCTCGATCTCTGCCCCGGAGGGGCAGCGGAGTAAGCTCGTCTGAGAAATCCCCGACCGAATCCTTCCGGCGCCCCTCCGGGGCGCAGAGCCAGGTTGGAACCGATTCCGGTGGTTGGCACCACCGGCTAATTTCCAGCCGGCCCTCCGGGCCTCAAGCCACTACGAGATGCAGCCGCGTGAGCGGCGTCCGATGATAGCCCAGCGCTTCAGCGCTGGGTTTGCCCAGTCACGGACGCCGCGTCGCGTAGCGACGCCTGAGCCTTAACCCGGGAGGCTTGGCCGTCGCCGTCCACGTCGGCTTTGACGGCGCGCCTCCTCCACCAGCGTCCTTCAGGCGAGAATTAGAACGCTAGCATCCGGGTTGCCGATGAGCGCGCAAATCTGATCAACGTTCGAGCGCAGGAGGTGGATGATCCGCGTAGTCGGACCATTCCCAACGCGCAGGAAGACAATCTTGGGCGGCGCACCGACTACGAGGGCGCGCTGGTAAAAGTCGGAATCCTTGGAGACAAGCGTGTAGCCATGCTGCCGGGCGAAGGACCAGATGGCCGAGTCGTCCGCCTGGAGCAGCCCATGCGCTTTGATATGCGCGGAGCCGGGGAAAGGATCGAGGATCCGCGCAACGACGCGGTCGGATAGATTTTCGTCGAGCAGGAGCTTCACGCTGCGACCACGAGGAGCTTGCGCTCGCGGTCCGCGGCGAACGCGAGGCAGGCGCGAATGTCATCGCGGGTGAGTTCCGAGAAATCGGCCAGGATCTCATCCTCCGTCATGCCGCTGGCGAGATACTCCAGGATGTCCTGCACGGTAATCCGCATCCCGCGGATACACGGCTTCCCACTGCGCTTCCCAGGCTCGATGGTAATGACGTCGCGGTAGTCCACGTCGGAAGGCTACCGGCGCAAAAACGCCGCGGCAAGGTCAGAGCCGCTCCCGCACGGCGGCGCCGGCCGCGGTAGTGGAAAGCGGATCGGCATCAGCGAGATCGGCGGTGAGGCAGCCGGCGGTGATGGCGCGGTCCACGGCAGACTCGATGGCGCGGGCTTCTTCCTCCAGGCCGAGGGAGTGGCGCAGAAGCAGCGCGCAGGAGAGGATGGTGCCGAAGGGGTTGGCCAGGCCGCGGCCGGCGATGTCGGGGGCGGAGCCGTGGATGGGCTCATACATGCCGCAACGGCCGTCGCCCAGGGAGGCGCTGGGCAGCACGCCAAGGGAGCCGGCCAGGGCGGCGGCCTCGTCGGTGAGGATGTCGCCGAAGAGGTTCTCGGTGACGATCACGTCAAACTGCGCGGCGTGCGTGAGCAGGCGCATGGCGCAGGAGTCCACGAGCTGGTGCTCCAGGCGCACGGCGGGATGCGCGCGGCCGATCTCGGTGGCCACGCGGCGCCACAGGCGGGAGGATTCGAGGACATTGGCCTTATCCACGGAGGTGACGACGCTGCGCCGCCCGGCGGCCAGGCGGAAGGCGAGGCGCACCACGCGGGAAATTTCGCCCTCGGTGTAAACGAGCGTGTCCACGGCGCGCTCGCCGTCGGGCGTTTGGGTGCGGCCGCGCGGCTCGCCGAAATAAAGGCCGCCGGTCAGCTCTCGCACCACGAGGAGGTCCACGCCGGCCACGCGCTCGGGCCGCAGCGGGGAGCGGTGGGCCAGCGCTGGATGCGGGCGCACGGGGCGCAGGTTGGCGTAGAGGCCGAGCGCGGCGCGCAGGCCGAGCAAGCCTTGCTCGGGGCGCACGGTGGCCTGCGGGTCGTCCCACTTCGGGCCGCCGACGGCGCCGAGCAGCACGGCGTCCGCGGCGCGGCAGGCGGCGAGCGTCTTGGACGG
>CALMOL010000325.1 GCA_937871685.1 uncultured Verrucomicrobiota bacterium | reverse complement strand
CACCAGCACGAAGCGCAGCGGCGAGCGCCCCCCGCCGCCGCCCCCGGCCGACGCGGCGCGCAGCCGGCTTTCCAACTGGTCGCGCGAGATCGTCAGCGCCGGCACCAATCCCGCCACGAGGCCCGCGAGGAGCGCCACGCCGCCCGCGAAGCCCAGCGCCGTCAGGTCCAGCGCCGCGCGGTCGCCGCGCGGCAGCAGGTCGGCATCCAGCAAGGAAAATCCCCGCTGGATCGCCGCCGCCAGCGGCAAGCCCAGCAGCGCGCCCGCCACCGCCAGCAGCAGCGTCTCGCCGAGGACGAGGCGCGCCAGTTGCGCGCGGCCGGCGCCGAGCGCCATCCGCACCGCGAACTCCTGCGCGCGCCCCGCGGCGCGCACGAGCACGAGGCCGGACACGTTCACGCAAGCCAGCACGAGCAGCAGCACGCAGGCGAGGAAAAGCGTTTGCACCTCGCCGCGCACGCCCTCGGTCTGGAACTGCAGCGCCGGGTGCGCCTTCGAGCGCCAGCCCTGCCGGTCCGCACCGTATTGCTGCGCGAGCGCCGCGTCGATCGCGCCGAGCTGCGCCTGGAGCTGCTCGATCGAAGCGCCTGGCTTCAACCGGCCCATGGAGAAGAGGAAATGGCCCTGCGGGCTCGTCTTCATGAGATCGGCCACGTCGAGCACCTGGTAGATCTCGGCGCGCTTCTCGCGGCGGAAGTCCGCCGGCATCACCCCGACCACCGTCATGCCGATGCCGTCCAAGGTAAGCACCCGACCGATCACGTCCAAGGCGCCGCCGAGCCGCCGCTGCCAAAAATTGTGCGTGACGACGACCCCCGGCACCCCGCCGGCCGCCGTGCCGAGATCCTCCGCGCGCAGCGTCCGGCCCATCGCCGCCGGGACGCCCAGCACGTCAAACCAACCCGGCGAAACCGCGTGACCAATGATCCGCACGGGATCGCCCTTCGGCGGCAGCCACACGAAGGCCGCGCCGGTGGAAAGGCCCGCGCTCTCCAGCGCGGGCGCGTCGCGCTGCCACGCCACGAAGGCCGCGGTCGAGGCGGAGAAGTCATCGAATTGCGGCGGCTTCGATTCCCGGAGGACGACGAGGCGGTCCGGCTGCGGGAATTCCAGCGGCTTGAGCAGCACCGCGTCCACCACGGAAAACACGGCCGTGGTCGCGCCGAGGCCCAGCGCAAACGTGAGGACGCAGACCAGCGCGAAGCCGGGGCGGCGGAGGAGGGAGCGAAGCATGGCAGAAGGGATGCGGGAGCGTCAGACGAAGAGGGGGGAATTGCCGGTTTCCAATTGCCGATTGCCGATTGAATGCAGGCTGGGAAAGGAAGCTCGCTTTTGGGCGCCAGCTAAGTTGGCCATCGAGCGAAGCGAGAAAGCCAGGGTGCACGGGGCAATCGGCAGTGGAATCAATCTGCCCGCAGCGCTTCCACGGGATCGACGCGGGTGGCGCGGCGCGCGGGGAGCACGCAGGCGAGGAAGGCGGCGAGGATGAGCAGGAAGGCCACGCCGAGAATCGTGAAAGGGTCGAAGGCCGCCACGTCGTAGAGCAGGCTCTGGAGCACGCGGCCGAGCGCCGCCGCCGCGAGGATGCCGACCGTCAGGCCCGCGCCGACGAGGAGCATTCCCTCGCGCACCACGAGGCGGAACACCTGCCGCTGCTGCGCGCCCAGCGCCATGCGGATGCCCAGCTCGCGCGTGCGATTGGCCACGGCGAGGGCGAGGAGCGAGTAGAGGCCCACGATCGAGAGGAGCAGCGCCAGCGCGGCGAAGGCGCCGAGCAGGATCATCGTCAGGCGGCGCGAGGCGAGGTTCTGCGCCACCGTGGCCGTCATGCCCATCGTCTCGCCGAGGGGCTGGTCGGGGTCGAGCGCCTGCACCTCGCGACGGATCAGCGGCACGAGCCGCGCCGGGTCGCCTGCTGCGGCGCGCACGAGCAGCGTCGTCTCGTTGCCCTGGTTCTGCGCCATCGCGTAGTAGATCTGGACGAACTCCGGCGCCTGGTCCGGGCTATAGGTGCGCACCGTGGGCACCACGCCGATGATCGTCATCGGCGGCAGGCCGGCGCTGTCCTGGCCCGGCTCGCGGAAGCCCACGTTGTCGTCGATCAGCTTGCCGATGGGATCCTCGCCGGGGAAATGCTTTCGCGCGAAGGACTCGTCCACGATCACGCGGTAGGGCGCGCCAGCCCGGTCGTCCTCGGTGAAATCGCGCCCGCGCAGGAGGGGAATTCCCAGCGTGGCGAAGTAGCCGGGCGAGATGGCGTTCGCGTCGGCGTTGAGTTCGCGGCCGGGCGGCGGCTCCGGCGTGCCGGTGAGGTGGAAGGAAGTGGTCCAGTTCGAGCCGGCCTGCGGCGGCTTCGTGGCAAAGCCGGCGGCCGCGACGCCGGGCAGCGTGCGCACGCGCTCGAGCACCTGGCCGAAGAACCGCGCGGACTTCTCCGGCGTGTCGTAGCGCGCGAAGGGCAGCAGCAGGGCGGCGCGTTGCACGCCCTCGGGGTTGAAGCCCAGGCGCGCGTTCTGCGCGTTGTGGAACGAGCGGACCAGCAGCCCCGCCGCGGCCAGCAGCACGAGCGCCACCGCCACCTGGCCGATGACCAGCAGCCCCCGCGCGCGTTGCGCCCGCGGGCCGCCGCTCGTGCCTCGCGCGCCCTCGCCGAGCGCCTCGGTGAGAGACACCGCCCCGCTCGCCTGCCAAGCCGGCCACAGGCCGAAGAGCAGGCCCGTCATGAGCGCCAGGCCCGCCGTGAAGGCCAGCGCCGCGCCGTCGATGCCCACCTGCTGGAAGCGCAGCACGCCCGCCGGCGCCAGCGCCACGAGCACGTCGCGCGCGGCCACCGCGATCCCGGCGCCAAGCCCGCCGCCGAGGAGCGCGAGGGCGAGGCTCTCGCCGAGCAACTCGCGCATGATCCGCCCGCGCGAGGCGCCCAGCGCCGCGCGCACCGCCAGCTCGCGCGAGCGGCCGGCCGCGCGGGCGAGGAGCAGATTGGCCACGTTGGCGCAGGCGATGAGCAGCACGCAGCCCACCGTGCCGAGGAGCAGGTAGAGGCTCAGACGGTAGTCGCCGACGAGGTTCTCAAGCAGCGACCGAACCACGGTGCGCACGCCGGTGTTCGAGTCAGGATACTGCTTCTCGAGCCCGGCGTAGATCGTGTCCAGCTCCGCGCGCGCCTGCTCGGGCGAGACGTCAACCCTGAGCCGGCCGAGCATGGAGAAGCCCGCGTGGTTGCCGCGGTTGAGGAGGTCGCGATCGTCGCGCCTCACGCCCAGGGGCAGCACGAGGTCGCAGAGGGAGGGAAATTCCCACGAGGAAGGCAGCACGCCGAGGATCTCGCGCGGCACGCCGTTGATCACCACGGAGCGACCGATGATGCCGGGATCCCCGGCGAAGCGCGCCTGCCACAGGCGCTCCGAGATCATCACGGTTTTGGTGACCCCGGATCGGTCGTCCTCCTCGCGGAAGTCGCGCCCGAGCCGGGGCTTGAGGCCGAGCACGCCGAAGAATTCCCAGGAGACAAGCGCGACGCGCAGCCGCTCCGGCTCGCCGCCGATGCCCGCGGGCGAGAGGTTGAAGCTGTCGCGCCGGAAGAGCGCGAGGCCGGCGAAGGACTTCTGCGCGGCCCGGGCGTCGAGGTAGTTCGGAAGCGCGACGGAGGTGTTGTCGAATTCCGGCTGCTTCTCTCGCACGACCATGAGCCGTTCAGCATCCGGGTAGGGCAGCGGCCGCAGGAGCACCGCGTGGACCACCGAGAAGATGGCCGTGTTCACCCCGATGCCGAGCGCCAGCGTGAGCAGCGCCGCGGCGGTGAAGCCAGGCGACTTGAGGAGGCGGCGGAAGAGGGTCTTCATGCGGACGCGCCCGCCCGTTTGCAAGGCGCGTGCCAAAGGTCTGTCACGCGACGAAGTGTCCTGTTTATCAGGCTTTGCGGCCGTTGGCCACGCGCTTGGCCTACGGCCGGAAGCCGTCGATGGGACGCCGTCGTCCCAGCGGTGGGATGCCCCCTGTTGTAGAGGCGGCTCTGTCCGCGCAGCGGACGTGCCGCCTCAAGATTTTCCGAGGTGTTGCCGCGGGCGTGAGCCGGCAGGGCGGCGGCCACCCGGGGAGAAAGCCACAGGCGGCACGTCCGCTGCGCGGACAGAGCCGCCTCCAAACCTCGAACTCGCGCCCGCGCGCCCCTCAGGTCGCCCGCAACGCCTCGACGGGGTTCGCGCGCGTGGCCCGCCAGGCCGGCACCAGGCAGGCGACCAGCGCCGTGAGCGCCAAGCCCGTCGTCGCCGCGGCGAGGAGCAGGGGATCGTGCGCGGACACCTGGAAGAGCTGCGCGGAGATCAGGCGGCCCAGCGCCAGCGCGGCGGCCAGGCCCAGCGCGAGGCCGGCAGCCACGGGCAGCATGCCTTGCGCGATCACCAGTCGCAGCACGTCGCCCGGCTGCGCGCCGAGGGCCATGCGCACCGAGAGCTCGCCGGCGCGCTGCTCGACCGTGTAGGACACCGCGCCGTAGATCCCGACCATGGCGAGCAGCAGCGCCAGCGCCGCGAAGCCGCCGAGCAGCACCGTGGTCAGGCGCTGCTGCGCGAGCGAGGCCGACACCACGTCATCCATCGTGCCCGGCTGGATCACCGGCAGGCTGGAATCGATCTTGGCCAGGGCCGCGCGCACGAGGCCCAGCGCGGCTCCAGGCGGCCCGGCGGTGCGGACGAGGATTTGGGCGAAGGGGGCCGGGCGCTGCGGGAAGGGACGGTAGAACTCCACGTCGTTGGCTTCCGTGAGCTTGAGGGAGCGCACGTCGGCCGCCACGCCCACGACCTCCACGGGGAGGCCGAACTGGTGGTCGGTGCCGAAGAGGATGCGCCGGCCGAGCGGGTCCTCGTTGGGGAACATCCGCGCCGCGGCCGAGCGCGAGATGACGACCACTGCCGGCGCGTCCACGCCGTCGCGCTCGGTAAACTCGCGCCCGGCCAGCAGCGGCACGCCCAGCGCGCGCAGGTAGCCGGGGCCAATGGCGCGCGTCAGGCCGAGCGGGCGCTGGTTGAGCGGGGCCGGGTCGCCGTCCACGCGGGCGTAGGGCGAGGCGGAGCTGCCGCCGGTGAGCGGGGCGGCGTCGCCGATGG
>CALMOL010000324.1:815-11346 GCA_937871685.1 uncultured Verrucomicrobiota bacterium | reverse complement strand
GGCGGGGGCGGCGGCTACGAGGAAGAGGATGGCGGCGCGCCGCGCCCGATGTCCCGTCCGGCACCCGCGCAACAACGCCCTGCGCCATCGCGCCCGGCCCCGGCTCGCCGGCCCGAGCCTTCGGCCGAGGACGACGACATCCCGTTCTAACGGGTGGTCCGTCGGTCGGAAAATTGCCGGCTTTTCCGTGGAGGTGGAACTCTCCACGGAAGCGAGGAGGCAAACCACGAAGGACGAGGAGATTTTCCTCGTCCTTCGTTTGCTTTCTGCCTACGCCTGGGGCTCTCGTCGGCGAGCCCTCCTCTGGCTCAGATGTTGTCTCGCGGATGGGAGACTCGCCCGCTGACTTCCGCAATTCATCCGACCGGTCCTTGGTTCAGAGCGCGGGGTGATGGCTTTGTCTCGTGCGGTTGCGCTTTCCGTCCTCCCTCTGGTGGATTTCGAAACCAAGGTTCCCGTTTTAGCTCACGAGGTTCCTGAATCGACAAGTGAGGTCCCCGAATCAGGAATTGAGGTTCTCAATTCAGGAAGTGCACTTCCCGTTTCGACCAGTGAGGTTCCTGATTCAGGAACCTCGCCGATCAATTCCATCACCGTTCACGTCGAATTGATCCAACGACCTCCTCTTTGGCGAACCTCACGACCATCTTTCGTCGGCCGGCGCATTGCCGGAGGAGCACCCCAGGCTCATTCCGCAAGCTCGTGACCTGATCGTGGAACTGGATGGGAGCATTGGCCCACCGGAGTCCTTGGTTAAGCCAGCCATCTCTGTGGCCTCTGCGCCTCTGTGGCAAATCCAGTCGAACCGATCCAGGAAACGAGCAAGGACCGCAACAAGGGCATCACCGCCGCCCCAAAACCGCAAGGCCAACGCCCTCTCCGCCAACCTCCAGGCCATCCCAACGCCGCCCGCCTCGCCTGCCATTTTACGCAAAGTGAAACGTCATCAATTCATGGGATAGACCTTTGATGATCTGCCCGGGCGGATTGCCCCTATAGCTGCGGTGCGCGCTCGATGGGGGCCATTTTCGCGCGCCTGCGGACAAGTAGCGCTTGGCGAACCGCCGAGGCTGGGCTGACATTCTGCGTCCGGCCGTCCATTTCTCCGCCTGCCATGCACCACGGAAAGGTCTCCCCCGCCATCGCCGCCGGCCTCCTCGCGCTCAAGAAGCGCATCGATGCCGCCAAGATTCCGCCCTCCAAGCTCGACGAGACCATCAACGTCGCCATTTGGAACATCCGCGAGTTTGGCAAGGTCAAGCGCACCGACGCCGCCCTCCACTACATTGCCGAGATCATCGGCCAGTTCGACCTCGTCGCCATCGTCGAGCTGCGCGACAGCCTCGCGGACCTGGGCTGCGTGATGGATTACCTCGGCGATTCCTGGAAGGTGATTTTCTCGGACTGGTCCGATGACGCCGGCGGCAACAACGAGCGCACCGCCTTCCTCTTCGACCGTCGCGCCGTGATCCACAACGGGCTCGCCGCCGAGGTGGATGCTCCGCGCGTCAAGAAGGGCAAGGAGTGGGTCACCGAGGAATCGTTCTGGCGCGCGCCTTACCTGTGCTCCTTCCGCTCGGGCAACTTCGACTTCCTGGCGCTCGCCATGCACGCGCGCTGGGGCGACAGCGATGATGCCCGCCGCGCGGAACTCCAGCGCCTGAGCAATTGGATCAAGCAGCGCTTCGAGGAAAAATACGTCGAGGACCACGACCTCCTCGTCCTGGGCGACTTCAACACGCCCAAGCTCACGGACCCGATCTTCGCCGCGCTCGTCTCCAGCGGCCTCAAGATTCCCGCGCCGCTGGTGAAGCTCAAGGTGGGCGACCGCTTCATCGGCGGCTCGAACCTCGGCCAGGACGCCCGCTACGATCAGATCCTCCATCTGCCGACGGTGCCGGACAACTTCACGAACGACGGCGGGGCGGTGGACTTCTACCTCGACGACGCGCACATCGAGGAGCTTTTCCCCGGCAAGAGCTACACCCGCGAAAAGTTCACCTTCCAGATGTCCGATCACTTTCCTGTCTGGCTCCAGGTCAAGACGGACATCGAGACCTTCCGCCTTAACCAAATCATCCAGGACAAGTCGAAGTAGAATCGCCCGGGGAACGCCGCGGCGTTCTTGCGCTTCCTTGTTGCCTTTGCGGCCACGGAGAAAGAAAACGCTCCGCGCGAGGGCGCACGAGAAAAGGTGACAGGCCGCGCGGCCTGCGGTTGGTCGTGTCCATGCCGACCATCTTCTCCCACGCCGTCGCCGCGGCGGCCCTGGTCGCCGCGTTTCCGGCTCGCGTGGTGCCGCGGCGATGGGCGATCCTCGGGGCCGCCTGCGCGATGTCGCCTGACTTGGATGTCATCGGGTTTCCGTTCGGCGTTCCCTACGAGAGCCTGCTGGGGCATCGCGGGCTGACTCACTCGATTGCGTTCGCGGTGGCGCTCTCGGGGCTCGCCTGCCTGGCGATGGCATCCCGGATTATTCCGCCGGCCCGGCGCGGCTGGGTGTGGTGCTACCTGTTCCTCGCGACCATGTCCCACGCGGTGCTCGACGCGTTCACCGACGGCGGCCTCGGCGTGGCGTTCTTCTCGCCCTTCGATCCCACGCGCTACCTTTCGCCCGTCACGCCGATCTTTGCCTCGCCCATCGGGGCGCACTTCTTTTCGGCGCGCGGCCTGTCGGTCCTGTGGTGCGAGGTCTGCTGGGTCTGGCTGCCCTCGGCGGCGTTTGCCGCTGGCGCCCTCGGGATTCGGCGACTTGCGTCATCGCACGTCCCGTCCGCGGAGTCACAAAGCTAGGCCTCAGGTCGATGGCCGAGTGCGAGCTTGATCGGCGTGCACCGCAACCTCTGCCATCGCCGATGGCGTGCCAAAGTGGATCGATGGCCGCGGTTCTTCTTCCTGCCCGAGCTTTCATTTTCCATAGGCGTGAATGAGGATGGCGCCTCAGCGCGGTCCGTCTGCCAGACAATGACGGCGGGCTGGACCGCGGCGATTGTTTTCCTCCCCATGAAATCTCTCGGTGTATTCCTCGCGATCGCATTTGGGTCGATGACCTCCGCCTTGGCCGAGGAACTCGACCTTCGCGCCACCGGCTCCATGGCCACGGCGCGCACCGGCCACTCGGCCACGGTCCTGACGGATGGGAGGGTGCTCGTTGCGGGCGGCGGCAGCGGCGTGCCCAGCAACAGCGCCGAGCTTTACGAGCCGGCCACCGGGGCTTGGAGTGATACCGGACGGCTAGCTCTTCCGCGCGTGCAGCACACGGCCTCGCTTCTTCCCGGCGGCAAGGTGCTGGTGGCGGGAGGGTTCAGCGTTTTCCCAGACGCCCGCACCGAGATCTACGACCCCGCGGCGGGGACCTGGAGCGCGGGGGCTTCCCTGGCCGAGGCGCGTCACGGCCACACGGCGACTACGCTGCCGGATGGCAAGGTGCTCGTGGTCGGCGGGCAGGGCGCCAACTACGGGGGGTTGGCCAGCGCCGAGCTCTACGATCCTGCCGCCGGCACCTGGACTCCCACCGTGCCGCTCGCCACGGGGCGCTACTTTCACTCGGCCACGCTTCTGAACGATGGTCGCGTGCTCGTTGTCGGCGGAGTCCGCTCCACGGAGTTGAACGGCACGCTCGCCAGCGCGGAAATTTACAACCCCGCCACCGGCGCGTGGAGCGGCGCCGGGGCCATGGGCGGACCGCGGCAATTTCACCGCGTCACTCTTCTGCTCAGCGGCAAGGTGCTCGCCGCCGGAGGCTACGACGGCAACGGCCCGATCGTGCGAGCGGAGCTTTTCGACCCCGCGACGGGTGCTTGGAGCGCCACCGGCAATCTCTTGACCGCGCGGCACTCGCAGGCCGCGGCGCTCCTGCCGAACGGCCGGGTGATAGCCTTTGGCGGCCTCGGCCGCAACGGCACCCTCGCCACTGCGGAGCTTTACGACCCGACGACGGGACGCTGGAGCGTCGCTGACGGCACGCTGGGTCCGCGGTCCAATGCCTCGGTCAGCCTCTTGTCCGGCGACCGCTTTCTCATCGCGGGTGGCATCAACGGCAGCTTTGGTGGCCCCGTCGTCGGCAGCGCGGAAGTGCTCTACGCATCCGTCGCCCCCGAGTCGCGCCTGATCAACGTGTCCACTCGCCTGCGCACGGATGCCGGGGACAACGTGCTGATTGGCGGCTTCGTCCTGGTCGGGGGACCGAAGAGAGTCGTGGTGCGCGCCCTCGGCCCGTCCCTGGCGGCAGGCGCCAGCGTGCCGGGCACCCTGGCGAATCCCCAGCTCGCCCTCTTCGATTCCTCGGGCGCAGCCGTGGCCAGCAACGACACTTGGGGGGACGATCCGGCGGCGGCCGAGTTGCGGGCGCTGGGCCTGGCCCCCGCCGACGCGAGTGAAAGCGCGTGCGTGGTGACGCTGGGCGAGGGTGCCTACACGGCCGTGGTGCGCGGCGCGAGCGGCGGGTCCGGCAACTGCCTCGTGGAGGTCTATGACGCCTCGATCGCCGCCGCCCCGAGGCTCGTGAACCTGTCCACGCGCGGCCCCGTCGGCACGGGCGACAACGTGATGATCGCCGGTTTCGTGGTCCAAGGGGGCCGAACCCGGCGCGTGCTGGTGCGCGCCCTTGGCCCATCCCTCGCGGGAGCCGGCGTGCCGAATGTCCTCGCCGATCCCATGCTGGAGCTGCGCTCCGGGGCGAATCTGCTGGCTTCCAACGACAACTGGCAATCGACCCAGGGCGCGGACATCAGTTCCACTGGTCTCGCCCCGTCCCAGCCGGCGGAATCAGCCCTCCTGGTCATCCTGCCGCCGGGCACCTACACCGCCACCGTGCGCGGCCGGAATGGTGGCACCGGAAACGGCTTGGTCGAGGTATATGAGCTGCCTTGAGGGCTCGGGCAGGCCCCCGACCGGAATCGGGTCGGCGCTCGATACCCGTTGGCAACCTTCCTGCTTCTGGGGGGCGCGTGAAAATCCCCCCCCGATCCTGGTTGCTCACGGGCGCGCTGTGCGTGGCGCTGGCCGCCTTGGCGCGGCAGCTTCTCGACCCCCAGCCAATCGTGCGGGAACGGCCGGTCGCTGCGCCGCCGGCGCGCGGCGAAGGAGCTTCGGTGAAGGCGGTGCCGGCTGGCGACGCCGGGAGAGAGTCGTCTGCGGCGGCGGCAGGAATCCAGCCGACGGCCTTCCTCGGGAAAATGCCGGAGGCCGAGCTGCCTTTTGCCAAGTTCCGCGCGTGGGCGGACGCGGAGGGCGCGTCCAGCGCCGCGCCGCACTCCCTCGCGCGCGGCGTGGAGCTGGCCCGGGAACGGCGCGCGGCGCTGGCGGCGTTGATTTCCACCGACCCGGAGCGAGCCCTCGCGGAGGCAGTGCCTCCGCTCGTGCGGCAGCGGCTTCCGGCTGAGGTGAGGGCGCTGCTGGAGGAGCCGGTGAGCGCGCGCGCCTCCTTCCGCGTCCTGGCGGCGCTGCCGACCACCGCCGCCGGCCCGCCCGCGGTGCGGCGCGAGGTGGTCCTTCCCGGCGGCGCCACCTACGCCGCCAGCGTGTATGGCGCGCGGCTGCGCCAGCCCACGGCCGACAACGTGCCGCTCACGGGCATCGCCCTCGACGGCACCATGGCCGTCGCCGAGAGCCCCGTGCGCGTGATGGCCCGGGGCGAGGTCATCCCCGCCGGCAAGCCCGTCGAAGCGACTTGCCCCGTGTCCGGCGAGAGCGTCGTGGACGTGCGCCCGACCGTCGTGGAGGAGGACGATCTCGCGGCGGAGATCGGCGGAACGGTGCAATTCTTCTGCGGCGCGGGGCATCTGGCGGACGTCACGGACCAGCTTCACGCCGCCGTGCGCGACGCGGCCGGCCCGCCGGCCACGGACAGCTCCTACAATCAAGGCACGAAGCGGATCCTGCTCGTGCGCCTGAACTTTACCGACGACCTGGCCGAGCCGATGACCGTGGCGGCCGGGCAAAGCCTGCTCGCGGCGACCGACGCGTTCATCTCGGAGAATTCCTACGGCACCACGCGCATCGACCTCGCCAACTCGCTCGTCACGCCCGTGGTCATCACGATGCCCAAGACGAAGGCGGCTTACGCCGCCGACCAGAACTCGTCCATCACCTTCCTCGCCGACGCCCGCGCGGCCGCCACCGCCGCCGGCTACAATTACCTGAGCTACGACTTCGAGTGGTTTCGCTACGCCTCGATCTACGGGTTTTCCGGCCAGGCCTACGTCGGCGCCCGGGGCGTGTGGCTCCAAACTTCGTCCACCGGCGTGGCCTGCCACGAGTGGGGCCATAACCTCGGCGTCTGGCACGCCAACCTTTGGGCCGCGACGAACGACACCGTGATCGGCGCCGGCACCAACACCGAATACGGCGACACCTACGACACGATGGGCTCCGCCAGCGCCGGCAACCGCTCGTTCAACGCCTGCCACCGCTGGCTCCTCGGCTGGCTGCCCAACGGCAACGTCCTCACTGCCACGACGAGCGGCACCTACCGCATCCACGCCTTCGACCAGAACGCGCTCACGGCCGGCCAGCCGCTCGCGGTGCGCACGCCGAAGGACGCCACTCGCTTCTACTGGCTGGAGCACCGCGTGCAGTGGTCCACGAACGCCACCCTGGCCAACGGCGTGATCCTCCACTGGAGCCCGTGGGCTTCCTCCAATGGCGGCACCAGCCTCCTCGACCTCGCCCCCGGCGGCACTGCCGGCACGGGGGATGCCGCGCTCGTCGTCGGACGGACCTTTTCCGATCCCTACGCCGGCGTCCACATCACGCCCATCGCGCGCAACGCTGCCACCACTCCGCCGAGCGTGGACGTGGTCATCAACCGCGGCGCCTTCCCCGGCAACCAGCCGCCCACGCTCTCGCTTTCGGCCTCGGCGGCCACCGCCGCGGTCAATGCTTCGGTCACCTTCACCGCGGCGGCGTCCGATCCCGACGGCGACGCGCTCGCCTACTGGTGGGACTTCGGCAACGGCGCGGTCGGCCCGAACGCCGCGGCGGCCAGCGCGTCGTGGCCGGCGGCCGGCGTGTATCTCGTGCGCTGCACCGCATCAGACATGAAGGGCGGCACGAGCGTGCGCTCCGTCGTCGTCACCGTCGGCGCGCCCACGACCTTCGCCGCGAGCGGCCGCGTGGTGAATGATTACGGCCGCGCCGTGGCCGGCGTGCGCGTCCACAACGGCCTGACCGGCACCGCCTACCGCGGGACCTACACCAACGACGACGGCCGATACACGCTCGCCAACCTCGCCGCCGGCTCCTACACGCTCCATGCCTTGTCCAGCACCTTCACCGGCGAGGCGACCGCCGGCTTCGCCAATCCCGTGGCCGTCTCGGCCAACGCGGCTGGCTTCGACTTCACCGGCACGCTCGTCGGACCCATCGTCGCGGCGACCGCGCCCGCGCAGCCTCCGCGCGAGGCCGGGTCGATTCCCGCCGATTTCACGATCGCGCGCGGCGCGCAGGCGCCGGCTACGAGCGCGCTCACCGTCTTCTACACGCTCGCGGGCGTGGCCAGCCGGACCGCCGACTACACGGTGGCCGCGGTGCCGCCGGCCACGGGAACCTTCGACCCCGCCACCGGCGTGGGCACGCTCACCCTGCCGGCCGGCGCGGCCACGGCGCTCCTGCGCCTCACGCCGGTGGACGATGCCTTGCCCGAGGGCGCCGAGAACGTGATCCTGACGATGACCACGGGGGCGCGCTATCAGCTCTCCGACGCCCCGGCCGTCGCGCTGACCATCGCCGACAACGATGCTCCGGACGTTTACACCGAGACCTTCGCCTCCGGCGCGACGACGCTGCGCCCCTTCGACCTCAACAACCGCCGCCTGACCTTCACGCCGACGAGCGCCGCCGCCTACGCGGGCGCGAGCGACCCGGCCCTGGGCTTCCCGGTGGACCCGGCGGGCGGTACCGTGCTCGCGGCCGGCGGCGCGGCCACCGTGGCACTCACGAGCGGCACGCTCACCGGCGGCTCCTGGCGGGTGTCGGGGCTGAGCGTGTCGCCGAAGCTCTTCGGGCAAGCGTTCTCGCAAATCTACGTAAACACGAGCGGCAACGTGACCTTCGAGAGCGGTGACAACGGCAGCGACAGCGCGCCGAGCCTCCATTTCACGAGCGGGCGGCGGCGCGTGTCGCTCTTCGGCGCGTCGCTCGATCTGTCCAAGGGCGGCACAATCTCCTACCGCGTCGTGTCCGGCCCGCCGCGCGTGGTGGTGACCTTTGCGAACGTCCCGGCGAACAACACCGGCGCCGCGGTGCTCAACGCGCAGGCCGAGCTGGGCGCGGACGGCACGGTGACGATCACGCACCTTGGCACCACGCTGGGTGACGGCGTCGTCGGCCTCGCGGGCGGGCAAAGCGTGCCAAACCCTTTTTACGCGACCGACCTTTCCGCCTACGGCCCCTCGCTTGCCGGCTTCAACGCTTGGCTCGCCGGCCGCTTCACCCCGGCGGAGCTGAACGATCCGGCGGTGGGCGGACCCGGTGCCGATCCCGATGGCGACGGCTGGTCGAACCTGCTCGAATACGCGCTGGGTTCCGACCCGCGCGCCGCCGGCTTGCCGCCCGGCGCGCCCGCCGCCGGCCGTTCCGGGGCTTACCTCACGCTGACCTTTCAGCGGAACCCGGCGCTCACGGACCTCACCTATGCCGTCGAGGCGTCGGCGGACCTCGGCGGCACCTGGACCGAGATCGCCCGCAGCGTGGCGGGTGGCGCGACCGCGGCCTCGCCGGGGCAGTCGCCCAGCTCGCTCGACGAGACGCCCGCCGCCAACGGCGCGGTGAGCGCGACCGTGGGCGACGTGACGCCTTCCGGCCCCGGCGCGCCACGTCGCTTCCTGCGCCTGCGCGTGCTGCGGCCGTGAGCGAGCTGGTCGGTGGTGGTCCGGCACTTGCCTGTCGAACCGTCACCGATAGCCTGCGGCAGGACCGCGCTGGAAGAAATCGTGGAAGATTTGCAGGGTTTGCCACCAGCCAAGCTGGAGGAAGCCGCGGCTTTGATTCATCGCTTGCAGGACGAGGCGCGAGTTCAGCGGGACGCGGCACTCCGTCGCAGCGCCACCATCCTGAGTCCCGAGGAGGGAGCAGACTTGGAGCGAGTCATCTCGGAGAATTTCGGAAAGGTGGACGCGCGTGAATGGCGGCGTGGTGCTGGACATCTCCAGCGTGGTGGCGGTGTTCCGGGGCAGCCCGGCGCGGAAGCGAAAATAGCGGCCGCCGGCCAACGACTTTGGCTTCCATTGATCGCGCTCGGTGAATTGGAAGCAGGCGCTCGATTGACTCAGAACTCTGCCGCGCAGCAGGCTGCCCTAGCTGCCTTCCTGCCAGCGGTGAGCCTGCTGCCCCTCCCGGTTCAGACCACGAAGACGTATGCCGATTTGCGCGTGGCGCTGCGACGCGCGGGGACTCCGATTCCCGAAAACGATCTTTGGATCGCCGCGCTGGCCACGGAACACGACTGGCCGCTGCTGACGGGGGACAGCCACTTCCAACAAGTGCTCGGCTTGAAGCTCGCGTGAGAGGCGATCCCACGCCAGCTACCCATCACATCACCCGCTCCACGAAGTCGCGCGCGTCGAACGGCGCGAACTGGTCGGGCTTCTCGCCGGTGCCGATGAAGCGCGTGGGAATGCCCAGCTCGTTCTGGATCGCCACCAGGACGCCGCCCTTGCCGGAGCCGTCGAGCTTCGTGACGATCATGCCGGTGAGATTCGCGGCGGCCTGGAATTCCTTGGCCTGCATCAGCGCGTTCGAGCCGGTGGTGGCATCCACGACCAGGAAGGACTCGTGCGGCGCGGTGGGATCGCGCTTGGCCAGCGTGCGCGAGATCTTGGCCAGCTCGCCCATGAGGTTTGCCCGCGTGTGGAGGCGGCCGGCGGTGTCGCACAGCAGGAACTCGACGTTCTGCTTCTCGGCGCGCTCCAGCGCGTCGTAGCATAGCGCGGCGGGATCGCCGTTGTATTGGCCCTTCACCACCTCCACGCCGAGGCGCTCGCCCCAGGTGGACAATTGCTCGATGGCGGCCGCGCGGAAGGTGTCGGCCGCGGCGAGCATCACGGAGTGCCTGCGCTGGCGGAGCAAGAAGGCGAGCTTGGCGGTGGAGGTGGTCTTGCCGGTGCCATTGACGCCCACGACGAGGATCACCTTCGGCCGCGCGGGCAGGGGGCGCAGCGGCGGGTTGTCCGAGGGGAGCAGGCGCAGGATCTCGGCGCGCGTGGTGTCCACGATCTCCTTCGAGGTGACCTTCGGCAGCGTTTGGAGGTCCCGGATGACCTTCAGCGTGAGCGGCACACCGAGATCGGCGCGCAGGAGCGTTTCCTCCAGCTCGTCCCAGTCCACGGGCTTGCCGGAGAATTTCTGCCAGAGGTTCTTGAAAAAGCTCACGGGACGGGAAGGTGAATCGGTTCGGCCTCGGGGTGGCGAGGCGGGCGGGACAACGGCTTGGCCATTCGCGCGTTGCGGGGTCGAGACGCGTTTTGGAGTGCGGGAGCTTGCTCCCGCTGTCCTGCCGATTCACCGGAAAGCGAGCCGCCGAGCTTCGATC
>CALMOL010000324.1:0-805 GCA_937871685.1 uncultured Verrucomicrobiota bacterium | reverse complement strand
GCTGGGAACGTGACGCGGCCGGCACGACAGCGGGAGCAAGCTCCCGCACTCCAAAACACGCTTTGGCCTTCCGCAAACCGGCCTGGACAAATGCGAAGCGGACCTCTGCCATCGCGGTCAAAAAAGTTCCTCCACGCTGAGCGGGCCGGGTTTGGTGGCCGCGGTCCGGCGCGCCTCGCCCTGCGCGTGGCCGGGGGATGCCTGGGGCGTCGGCGGCGAAGGCCGGCGCGGTTCCGTCGGCGGCTCGACGTTTTGAACCGCCGCGGCGCCCTCCGCTCTTTCGGCCGCGTCCTCCTCGTCCTCGCCGGCCGCCGGCGCGCGGTCGTAGGGATCGGGCGCGAGCGCCTCGCGCAGCGGGCGGTCGAGCTCCGCCTTGATGCGGTCGAGCACGCCATTCACGAAGCCACCGGACTCCTCGGTGCCGTAGCGCTTGGCGATGTCGATGGCCTCGTTGATCGCTACCACCGGCGGCACCTCCAGGCGGTGGAACATCTCGTAGGTCGCCAGGCGCAGGATGTTGCGGTCCACGCTGTTCATGCGGCCGAGAAGATAATTCTGCGAGTGCCGCTGGATGCGCTGGTCCAGCTCGGGCCGGCGGGTGAGCACCTCGCGGCCGAGGTGGTTGGCCAGCTGCCGCACGCGCCGCATCGCGCCGCGCATCTTCCAGAACTGCGTTTGGTCCGCGTCGAGGTCCGCGTCGGCCACGCGGCCGTTCAGGTCGCAATGGACCAGGAACTGCACCGCGGCTTCACGGGCGTCGCGTTTCTCACGGGCGTGCATCGGGGGGCGGAGGATAGTCCAGGAG
>CALMOL010000323.1:9907-11347 GCA_937871685.1 uncultured Verrucomicrobiota bacterium | reverse complement strand
CCATTTCCCGGCGCGCCGGCCCAGTCGCGCGCGAGGAAGCGCCGGCCGGCGCGCCGGGAAATGGCGTGGAAGCGCGCCGGGTAGTCGCGCGCCGCCTCGTAGGCCGCCTGTGCGCAAAGCGCGGCGAGGCGCGAGTCGGTGGGCGGCGGGGCGGGGAGGGCAGTCGTCATTCCAGCGAATCAATGACGCGCAGCGTGGGAAACTCGCGGCGGAAGAACGCGGCGTCCATGCTGATGAGCCGCGCGCCGCGGCAAAGGGCGTGTGCGCCGATCACGAAGTCAGTGAGCAACCGGCGCGGCCCGGGAACCCCCGTCCGCCGGCGGCGCTCGGCAAAGCGGGCGAAGGCTGCGCCGGCCTCGCGCCAAACATCTTCCCCGAGAACAAAGTCTGCCTCGATTTTCGCGCGGGCGAGGAATACATCGAGCTCCCCGATGCCCGCGCCCGGCTGCGCGCAAAGCTCGGCGAACACCGGCGCGCTGATCAAGATGGCGCTCGTCGGCCGCGCCGACGCAATGCTTAATGCCACGCGCGGGGCGGACGCTTCGCCGCGCCAAAGGGCGGAAACCGGGTTGGCGTCAAGCAGGGGTGCCGCCGCCATAATATTCCTTGATGAACCATTCGTCGTGCCCCCGGATCTCATGCGTCCAAGCCCGGATTTCCTCCAGGGTGCTTGGTCCTTCCGTCGCGTTCAACATCCCGATGCATTGGTAGATCGGATCGCGTTCGAGTGCCCACACGGGCCACACCTTGATTTGCCCGTCTCCCCCGACCGCAAAGCCGAGGCTATCGCCTTCCTGTAGGGAAAGGCTTGCGAGAAAATCGGCTGGGAGCTTGATCTGCCCGTCGGCACCGAGGGTGACAAGGTGGGCTTCGGAGGGCGCAAGGGTCGCTTCCATGAGACAATCATGCGCTGTCGCGCGCGGCGGCGCCACGGGTTTCCGCGGCGCGGCTCACCACCGATGCAGCCTCGCGCCGGCCCCCTCGGCGGCGGCGGCGATGCGGCCGGCGCGCACGCAGGCGAGGGACTGCTCGATGTCGTCGCGCAGGAGGCGGTCGCGGTCGAGGAAGGGCACGCACTCGCGCAGGGCGGCGTGAGCGGCCTCGATGGGCGCGCCGGCTCGCATCGGGTGGAGGAAGTCGAGCGCCTGCGCGGCGCCGAGCAATTCCAGCGCGACCACGGTCTCGGCGTTGTCGAGCACCTGTCGGAGCTTCACGGCGGCGGTGGCGCCCATCGAGACGTGGTCTTCCTGGCCGAGCGAGGTGGGGATCGAGTCCACCGAGGCGGGATGGGCGAGGATCTTGTTTTCCGAGACGAGCGCGGCGGCGGTGTATTGCAGGAGCATCGCGCCGGAATTGAGGCCGCTCTCGGAGACGAGCAGGCGCGGCACCTTCGAGTGGCGGCCGAGCGAGTCGCCGCCGAGCAGCAGGTAGAGCCGGCGG
>CALMOL010000323.1:0-9897 GCA_937871685.1 uncultured Verrucomicrobiota bacterium | reverse complement strand
GATGGAGGCCAGCTCGGCGGCGGCAACGGCAAGATGGTCCATTGCCAGGGCGAGGGGCTGGCCATGGAAGTTGCCGCCCGAAACGATGTCGCCGTTGGGGAAGACGAGCGGGTTGTCGGTGGCGGAGTTGATCTCGATCTCCACGATCTCGGCGGCGTGGCGGGCGGCATCGCGCGAGGCGCCGTGGACCTGAGGCACGCAGCGCAGCGAGTAGGGGTCCTGCACGCGGCCGCAATCGGCGTGCGAGGGGAGGATTTCCGAGCGGTCGAGGAGCGCGCGGAGGTTGGCGGCGGTCTGGCGCTGGCCGGGGTGCGGCCGGGCGGCGTGGACGCGCGCGACGAAGGGCGCGGCCGAGCCGCGGTGCGCCTCCAGCGACATCGCGGCGGCCACGTCGGCGGTGGCGAGGAGGTTTTCCATCCGCCACAGCGCCTGGACACCATGGGCGGACATGAACTGCGTGCCGTTGATCATCGCCAGGCCCTCCTTCGCGCCGAGCCGGAGCGGCTCCCAGCCCAGCGCGGCGTGGAACTCCCCGGCGCTCAGGCGGCGCTCCTTCCAGCGCACCTCGCCGCGGCCGAGCAGCGGCAGCGTGAGGTGGGCGAGCGGGGCGAGGTCGCCGGACGCGCCGAGCGAGCCCTTGTCGTAGATGACGGGAAGCGCGCCCTCGTTGAAGAACGCAGCCAGGCGGTCGCCCAACGCGAGCGTCACGCCCGAGAGGCCGGAAGCGAGGCCGTTGAGCTTGAGCGCGAGCATGAGTCGCACGAGTTCCGGCGGCGTCTCGGGGCCGACGCCGACGGCGTGCGAGAGGATAAGGTTTTCCTGGAGCTGCCGGAGCGCGTCGGCCGGGATGCGCGTGTCGGCGAGGACGCCGAAACCGGTGTTCACGCCATACACGGCGCGGCGACCGGCCGCGAGCCGCTCCACGGTGGAGCGCGAGGCGGCCATGCGCCGGCGCGCCGCCGGGGCGAGGCCGAGGCGTGCGCCGGGGGTGAGGAGGGGACGAAGTTTCTTGAGCGTGAGGCCGGAGCCGGTGAGAAGCATTTTCAGGACAGGGAGGAAAAGGATCGCACTTGCCGCTGGGTGGCGGGGTTCTAGCCTTCCACCATGCACGACCTATTGGAAATGCCCGAGGTGCGCGCTCGCGTGCCGAGGGTATCGGTGGCCGAATACCACAAGCGCGTGGAGGCCGGCACGCTGGGAAAGCGCGCAGAATTGATCCGTGGCCTGATTCTCAAGACGATGCCCAAGTCCCCGCTGCACAGCTATATGGCGCTCCGGCTGTTTGAGTTGGTCAAGGTAGCCTCTGGAGAGCATTACCATTTTCGTCTGGAACAGCCATTGACTCTTACGGATTCGGAGCCGGAGCCGGACATCGCGGTGGTTCGGGGCCGCGATCAGGACTTTGTCACCGCTCATCCACGTGGCGCCGCGTTAGTGGTGGAAGTAGCATTCCCTTCCGCCGAACTCGACCGGGAAAACGCCGCGCTCTACGCGGAAAATGGAATCGAGGAATATTGGATCGTGATGCCAAAGCTCCTAAGCATCGAGATTTTTCGGCAGCCTAGCAGAGGTGTCTTCCAAGAAACGCTCACCCTCACTCGCGGCGTCCTACAATGCGGAAGCGTGCCGGAGATCTGCCTGGGTCTAGACGAGATTTTCAAAGGCTGCCCAGTCTGAAGCACCTCCGACTCACCGCCCCGGCACCAGCTCGAAGAGCCAGCCGCGCAGGTATTCGGTCTCGGGCAGCGCGAGGAGCACGGGATGATCGGGCGGCTGGCGGTAGGTTTCTAGGATGCGCAGGGCGCGCTTGGCGTCGGCGGAGGCCTCGGAAACCATCGTGCGGAAGTCGGTCGCGCTGACGTGGTGCGAGCAGGTGAAGCTTGCCAAGCGGCCGCCGGGGGCGAGCAAAGCCAAGGCGCGCAGATGGAGATCCTTGTAGCCGCGCATGGCGTCGCGCGTGGCGCCCTTGGCCTGGGTGAACGAAGGCGGGTCGAGAACGACGAGGTCGTATTGCGCGCCGCGCTTTTCTTCGCCGGCGAGGAAGTCGAAGGCATCCTGCGCGCGCCATTCCACGCGGTCGGCGAGGCCGTTGCGCTCGGCGTTCCGCTTGGCCTGCGCGAGGGCCTCGGCCGAGGAATCCACGGCGAGCACGCCGGCCGCGCCGGCCTTGGCGCAGGCGAGCGCGAAGCCGCCCGCGTGGGTGAACACGTCGAGCACGCGACGGCCCGCGGCATGGCGGGCGACGGCAGCGTGATTGGCGAGTTGGTCAAGGTAGAGTCCGGTCTTTTGGCCACGCAGCGGGTCCACGGCGAGGGTGAGCCCGGCGGGCACCGTGATCTCCACCTCGCCCGGCTCCGGGCCATGGAGCAGGCCGGTGACCGGCGGCATTCCCTCCAGCGCGCGAACGTTGGCGTCGTTGCGTTCGACGATCGAGCGTGGCGCGAGGATCTCGACCAGCGCGGCCACGATCAGCGCCTTCGCTTGATCCATCCCCAACGTAAGCGTTTGGAGCACAAGCACGTCGGCGTAGGCGTCCACCACCACGCCGGGCAGGCCATCCCCTTCGCTCCATACCAAGCGGCAGGCGCGAAGGTCGCAGCCGAGCGTGCGACGGTAGTCCACTGCCTGGCGGATGCGGCGCCGGAAGAAGTCAGCGTCGAGCTCCTGCCGCTGGCGCGAGAAGCGACGCGCGATGATCTGCGACTTCGGGTTGTAGATCGCCGAGCCGAGGAGGCGGTCCTTCGGATCGCGCAGTGGCACCACCGCGCCGGGCTCGGGCCGGCCGAAGGTCTTGAGGATCTCCGAGACGAAGACCCAGTCGTGTCCGCGGAGGATGCGCGAGCGGGGTCGGACGATGATGCCGGACACGGGAAGAAACGTGAAAAGTGAGAAGTGATCGGTGACAAGTGGGCTGGCGCCCTGGGCCGACAGCCTCCTTCCACTTTTGCCCCGTTCACCCTGGCTGTCTCGTTTCACTCGGCTCACGTCTCGCCGATCACTTCTCACACGTAATCTTGGATCGGCGCACCGCTTTCGACGGCCGCGACGGTCTCCTTGATCCCCGTCGGCGCGTGGGAGCGGGGCTCGGGATACTCGAAGACGCGGCCCTCGTAGTTGCGGATGAGGACGCGCTCGGCGTCGTGGTGCAGCACGTAACCGGGGTTCACGGGCACCTTGCCGCCGCCGCCGGGGGCGTCGATCACGTATTGGGGCACGCCATAGCCGGTGGTGTGGCCGCGCAGGCTCTCGATGATTTCCACGCCCTTCTTCACGGGCACCTGGAGATGCGAGGAGCCTTGGATGAGATCGAGCTGGTAGAGGTAATACGGCCGCACGCGGCAGCGCAGGAGCTTGTGGACGAGCGCCTTCATGACGGCGGGATCGTCGTTCACGCCCCGGAGCAGCACGCTTTGGTTGCCCAGCGGGATGCCCGCGTCGGCGAGGCGGCCCAAGGCGTCACGCACTTCAGTCGTCAATTCCTTGGGATGATTGACATGGACGCTCATCCACAGCGGATGATGCTTCTTGAGCATCGCGCAGAGTTCCGGCGTGATGCGCTGCGGCAGGAAGATCGGCACGCGCGAGCCGATGCGGACGAACTCGATGTGCGGGATCGCGCGCAGGCGCGTCAGGATGCCATCGAGCTTGTCGTCGGAAAAGAGGAGCGGGTCGCCGCCCGAGAGGAGCACGTCACGCACCTCGGTGTGCGCGGCGAGGTAAGCGTAGATCGCCTCGAAGTTCGTGCGCAGTTCCTGCTCGCCCGCGCCGCTCACCACGCGCGAGCGGGTGCAGTAGCGGCAGTAGGACGCGCAGCGGTCCGTCACGAGGAAAAGGACGCGATCCGGGTAGCGGTGCACGAGGCCCGGCACCGGCATGTGTCCGTCCTCGCCCACCGGATCGGCCATCTCCCACGGCATGGTGAGGGATTCCTCGAAGCGCGGGATCACCTGCCGGCGAATCGGGCAGTTCGGGTCGTGCGGGTCGATAAGATTGAAGAAGTGCGGCGTCACCGCGAGCGAGAGCTTCGAGCCGGCTACGGCCACGCCAGCGCGCTCGGAAGGCGTCAGCTCGATCAGACGCTCGAGCTGCTCCAGCGTGGTCACGCGGTTCTTGAGCTGCCAGCGCCAGGAGTTCCAGTCCTCCGGCTTGACCCCCGGCCAAAAGCCCGGCGCGGGGGAGGAGAATTCCGTCGAGAGCACCGTCGGCGTGGGGGATGCCGTGGGCGACAAAGAAGCCGGGCGAGATTCGCCCGGCGCGAGGGTGTTCATTGAGGTGATTGAGGGCAAAGAATGCCGGCGCAAATATCCCGCGCCATATGTAACCGTCAATCTTACATATCTCCTTCACGCAGGTATGACACCCGCCAGCGCGGCGCTCCAGGCCCCGGCTGAGGCGGCGGGCTGGGGCGAAGCAGCGGCAAAGGCGCGATCGAGGGCGTCGGGCGGCGGGCCATTTCCGAACGCATCGCTCCGGGCGCGGCGCGCAGCCGTCCCGATCTTGCGCGCTTCCCTATGACATCCGCCGCGGACACGAACGCGGTTGAACGCCTGCCGCGGCGTTTCAGTCTATGAGCCGCCCGCGCCGTTTCGCGCGGGCTTCCATCCCTCATGAGTTCCCGACCGATTTTCCTCGCCGCCGCGGCCACGCTCCTGGCCCTCTCGCCTGCGCTCCGCGCGCAATCCTCCGTTGCCGAGCCGCCCTCGGCGCTTCCCACGCCGGCCGCCCCCGGCGCGCCGCCGCGTGAAGGGACGACGGCCACGCCAAACACGCCCGCGATGTCCTTCGCGCGCCAGCTCAACGAGGCCTTCGTCACCGTGTTCGACCGCGTGGCGCCCGCCGTCGTCGTCATCGACGTGCGCAAGTCCGCCCGCCCGTCCGTCGGCAACCGCGGCACCCCCGGCGGCCAGAATCCCTTCGAGGAATTCTTCGGCGACTTCTTCTTTCGCAACCGTCCCGACGGCAGCGGCTCCGACGACAACTCCGACGATGATTCCGCTACCCCGCGCGGCACTCCGCGCCGCAACCAGCCGGCGCCCACGCCCTCGCCGCGCTCGCAACCCGGCCCGCGCCAAGGCCCCAAGGCCGAGGGCTCCGGCTTCATCGTGCGCCCGGACGGCTTCCTCCTCACGAACAACCATGTCGTCGAGGGCGGCGAGGAAATCACCGTGCGCCTCAAGGACGGCCGCTCCTTCCCGGCCAAGGTTGTCGGCACCGATCCCGGCTCCGACATCGCCGTGCTCAAGATCGAGGGCGCCGGCTTCCCCGTGGCCGTGCTGGCCGATTCCGACAAGGTGCGCGTGGGCGAGATCGTCTTCGCCATCGGCGCCCCCTACGAGCTGGACTACACCTTCACCATGGGCGTCGTCTCCGCCAAGGCCCGCGGCAACCTGCGCGCGGCCAACTACGAGGACTACATCCAGACCGACGCCTCCATCAATCCCGGCAACTCCGGCGGCCCGCTCGTGAATCTCGACGGCCAGGTGGTCGGCATGAACACGCTCATCAACGGCATCAACCGCGGCCTCGGCTTCGCCATCCCGGCCTCCATGCTGCGCGGCCTGGGCGACCAACTCATCGAGGGCGGCCGCGTCGTGCGCCCCTACCTCGGCATCCGCATCCAGACCTTCAACGACTCCGAACTGCGCGAGAATCCGCGCTTTTCCGGCGTGAAAGACGGCGTGCTCGTCACCTCGATCGACGCCGACACGCCCGCGTCGCGCTCCGAGCTGAAGCCCTCCGACGTCATCGTGGAAGTGGACGGCAAGCCCGTGCGCACCGACCGCGAGCTGCAAAAGGCCGTGCTCCTGCGCAAGGTGGGCGAGGCCGTGCAACTGAAGGTCTTCCGCCGCGGCGAATACGTCACCGTGAGCGTCACCTCCGCCGAACTGCCCGATCCCAACCGCACCGCCCGCGCCAATCCTCGCCGCCCCGCCCAAAAGAAACAGGGCGCTTACCCCCCCCAGGAAAAACCCCTCTTCTACGGCATGGAAATCCAGCCGCTGAGCAAGGACATGGCCGCCAACCTCGGCATCCGCGAGGAAAAGGGCGTCGTCGTCACCAGCGTCACCGACGGCTCGCCCGCCGCCGAGGCGCAGGTGCGCGCCAAGGACGTGATCACCGAGGTCAACGAAAAGCCGGTCACCGACGTGGCCTCCTTCCGCGCCGCGCTCAAGGACGCCGACCCCAAGCGCGGCGTGCTCCTCTACGTGGCCCGCCGCGGAGGCGGCAAGACTTTCGTGGTCATCAAGGACGCCGGCGCGCCGGCACCAGCCGACGGGGGCAACAACGACACGAAGAAGGACAAGAGCCGGTAATCAGATTGCCCGGTGCACCCTGGCTGTCTCGCTTCGCTCGGCTGCCGATTTACGATTGCCGATTGCCAATTTGGCTGACGCGCAGGTGCCGGCTGCCGCCCCCAGCCTGCGTTCAAGCGGCAGCCGAGCTAAGCGAGACAGCCAGGGCGCATGGGGCAATTGGAAGTCCCCAATCGGCAATTCTCCTGACACAGACCCACGTATCGCGCTTTGCAACGGCGATCCTGGATGATAGTTTGAATTCCCCATGAATCCGACGCTTGCCCTACATCTGCCTAGCGGCCCGGAGCTGCTCATCATCTTCTTCGTGATCCTGCTGGTCTTCGGGGCGAAGAAACTTCCCGAGCTTGCCCGCGGCATGGGCTCGGCCGTGAACGAGTTCCGCAAGGCGAAGGACGATTTCGACGCGCACCTGCACAATTCGTCCAACCAGCCGCCGGCCTCGCAGGTCGTCCAGCCGGCGCCGGGGAGCCAGCCTTACGGCCAGTCGCCCTACCAGGCGCCCCCGCCCGCGGCGACCGTTCCGCCGGCCGCCGCCGCGCCCGCGCCGCAGACGGCCCCATCGGTTCCGCCGGCGCACTAAGCTCCCAAGTGACTACGAGAAAGAAAGTCGGTAGAAAGGTGCGGGCCTCCAGAAGCGAGGCACCGAGATATTTGTTCGTAGTCACTTAGCCCCTTTTCAAAGGCGGCATGGCCCTTGCGGGCCATGCCGCCCTTTGCTTTGCGCCGGGTAGGCTTGGCCGTTGGGTAGTGAGAGATTAAACCGCTTCCATAATCGTCGGTGGGGTGGCTTTCAGCCGCGGAGCGGCAGCCACGTGAGTAGCCGTGGTCGCGCGAAGCGAGGCCCCGGTCCCGGGCCGCCCCGCTACAAACCGGCTCCTCGGCGCCAACGGTAGGGAGAAGCCGCCTTCAGTCGGTCGTGACGCCGCTACCGCGGCTTATCGCGTGGGGAACACGCAAACCGTGGCCTCGCTTCGCTTGACCACGGCTACTCACGTGGTCGCCGCTCCGCGGCTCACGGTCGGGGACCACAAAGAACTCGATTGCCGGTCCGCTTTGACCGGCCGCTGGTCCCGTGGTCTTCGTGGCGGCGTGATGGCAGTCCGCGTCGGCTCCCCGCAGGGCAGATCCATGCGCCGCTGGCGTTGGTTCGTGGCCCTTGCCTGCTTCCTGGCTTTCGGCTGGCCCTCGGCCACGAGGGCGCGCGACTTCGTCTTCGTCGCGTGGAACGTGGAAAACTTCGCCCTCGCGCCGGCCGCCAGCGGGGAACGGCAGCCGAAGCCGCCCGCCTCCGTCGAGGCCGTCGTGCGCACGATCCTCGCCCTGCGCGCGGACGCGGTGGGCTTCGCGGAGATGGGTTCCGCGGAGGATTTGGCCGAAGTGCAGCGCCGTCTGCGCGCGGCCGGGCGGGACTTCCCCTACAGCGAGTTGGTCGCCGCGGCCGACGAGGAGCGCCGCCTCGCGCTGATCTCGCGCGTTCCCATCGTGGCCCGCGCCTCCGTGACCGAGTCCTCCTACGAGCTGCGCGGAGCGAGGACGCGGGTGAAGCGCGGTTTCCTCGACGTGACCTTGGAGCCCACGCCCGGCGCTCGCCTGCGGCTGGTCGGCGCACACTTGAAATCCCGCCTCGCCCGCGGCCCCGGCGGCGCCGACGAGGCGCTCGCCCGCCGGCAGGAAGCCGCCCTCCTGCGCGCGCACCTCAACGCCATCTTCGCCGCCGAAGGCCCCGACGCCGAGGTGCTCACCTGGGGCGATTTCAACGACGCCAAGAACTCCCCCGGCGTGCTCGACATCCTCGGCCCGCCCGGCGCCGCCGGCGCCCTGCACGACCTCGCCCCCGCCGACCGCCTCGGTGACCGCTGGACCCACCACTTCTCCCCCACGGATTCCTACGAGCGAATCGATTACCTCCTCGTCAGCCGCGCCCTGCGCCCGCGCGTCGTCGCCGCCCGCACCAAGGTCCACCGCGACCCGAATTGGCGCGAGGCCAGCGACCACCGCCCTGTTGTCGTCGCCCTGCGCTGTCCAAGCCCGCGCCCAGCGCGGTGAGGTCAATCCGCGTGTCGCTCCGACAAAGGCTTCGGCTCATCCTGCGCAGGACGAAGGTGATCCTGCGCAGGACCATCTTCGTCCTGCGCAGGGCCTAGCGAGGTCCTGCGCAGGGCGAAATCCACCCTGCGCAGGACCTTTGGGTGCCCTGCGCAGGAGGATTTTGGTCCTGCGAAGGCTTGGGATGGGTCCTGCGCAGGATGAAAGTCGTCCTGCGAAGGACCACTTTCGTCCTGCGCAGGCCGCCACTCATCCAGCGCAGGACCGCGCGCAGGCGCGAAAAGCCGGCGGGGCGAGCCGCTCAGGGAGGATCTTCTCAGGAGGCGAGGGGCCGCTCTCTGCGCGAACGCTTCGCGGCCAGCGGTATCGGCGGGAGCAGACTTCTGGGGAGGACATCCCAGCCTTGAAGAACGCTGCTCCGGTGCGGCGGGGGGTCGGCATTTCGTAAAAAAGTGAAGTTTTTTCGAAAAGTGCGGGGGGTGGCCAGCTCCTGACCACCCCCCAGAAGGAGACTGCTCGCGTGCCAACGAAAGGCGGCGCCTCCCAGAAGTCGATGATCCCGCGGCATCGCCCCTGAGAGCAATCACCACGCAGTCCCGCGGCTCAGAACAGACAGAAAGGATTCGTCCTATGAAACAGACCACGAAGACCACCCCGCGCGCCAACCACGCGCCCATTATCGTGACCACCGAGAAGTGGCACGCCATCGATGTGGCCGCCCAGGCGACGCTGACCGAGTTCGCCCCCGTCCTCCAGCCCCTGAGCGAGGCGGAGCGGCGCAGCCTGCTGCAAGTGAGCATCGTCAACGCGGCCTTTTGCGCCGACTACGTGACCCTGCTCAACGCGCAGCCCGGCCTGGTGCCCGACCTGCTCCGGCCGGCCGACACGCTGCGCGACTGGCAGACCTGCCAGGAATTGCTCGAGCGCCTGCCGGCCATCCAGCGCCTGGCCCAGGACATCGAGGACACCATCGCCGGCCTGCGGGCCGACTGCTACGCCGCGGCCTTGGGCGCCTACCGCGTCCTGGTGCGCGGCGGCTTGCAGGCGAGCGCCAACCCGGCCTTCGAGCCGATGCGCGCCCACATGGCGCGCCTGCTGGAGCAACGCCGGCAAACGCGCGCGGCGAACCTCGCCCTCCAAGCGGCCAAGGACGCGCTGGAAGCTGCGCAGCCGGGAGCAGGAGACGCGCCCGCGCCGACGCCGGCCGCGGCGATCGTGCCGCTGAGCGCCTCGGCCGCGCACAGCGTCACAGCGCCGACCGCCTTGGCGGCCTGAATGGCACCGCCTTGAGGCAGGCAGAGGCGTAGAACGCGAGCCGCGCACAAACCAGCGGGCGCTTCCGAAAGGGGAGCGCCCGCTTTTCGCGCGACCCGGCAAGCTGGGTCGATGGCGGTCCTCACTTGCCAATCACGCGGACGATTCCGCGGCGAGACTGCAGCATTTTCGGTCCAAGCGGTCGCGTCCATCTATCCAAGATTGGCCCCGCAAGGTCAGCCGAAGGCTTTGGAGGGCGGTGGCAAGCGTCAGCGCGACA
>CALMOL010000322.1 GCA_937871685.1 uncultured Verrucomicrobiota bacterium | reverse complement strand
GCCTCCACCCCCGCGAAAACGAACGATCCCGCCACGCAAAGCCCTGCCAGCGGCAGCGAGGCCGGGAGGGAAGCAAGGAAAGGCATGGCCGAGAGGATGGAGGATGGAAGATGGCAGGAAGCGTCGGACCGGATTGGAAGCAGTGGGATCAAGGCGAGGCGTCGGAGGAATTGTCCGCTCGACTGCCATCCTCCATCCTCCATCCGCCATCCTCTCGGTTCTCTTCTCGGTTCTGCTCCAGCAGCACCAGCTCGACGCGGCGGCGGGTGGAGCGGCGGACCACGGCGCGCCAGCCGCCGGGCAGCGCGAGCGAGGCGCCGGCGCGCGGGACGTGGCCGAGCTGGTTGGCGATGAGGCCGCCGAGCGTGTCCAGGCCCTCGCGCTCCAGCGGCACGCCGAGCCGCTCGCCCAGCTCGTCGAGGCGGGCCTGGCCGCCGACGAGCAGGGAGCCGTCGGCATTCTCCTCGACCTGCGGTTCCTCCTCGCCGCCGGGCAGGGCCTCGCCGAGGATTTCCTCGATCATGTCGGTGGCGGTCACGATGCCCTCGTAGTTGCCGTATTCGTCCACCACCACGGCGAGGCTTTGGCGGCGCGTGAGGAAGGCGCGCAGCAGGCTGAGCGCGCTCATCGTCTCCGGCACGAAGGAGGGCGGCAGCAGGCGCTCGACGTAGTTTCCGGCGGCCGGCGCGGACGAGGGGGAAAGAAATTCCATCGCGTCGAGCACGCCGAGCACATCGTCCGGCGTGTCGCCATACACGAGCACGAGGCGGCGGCCGGCGTGGCGGATGCGCGCGGCGGCCTCGGCCTCGGAAAGGTCGTCGGGCAGCGCGAAGGCGTCCACGCGCGGGGTCATGCAGTCCTTGGCGGTCTTGTCGCCGATCTTGAGCAGCTCGGAAACGATCAAGCCCTCCGCGCCGCGCAGGGTGCCGCTCTCGCAGGCCAGCTCGGCGAGCGTTTCCAGCTCCTCGGCGGTGAGCGGCGTGCCGTCGCGCCACGGCCGCGGCGTGATGAGGTCGGCCAGGCGCTCGCCCCAGCGATCGACCGCCTCGCCCACGGGGACGAGCACCGGCCGCAGCCGGCGCAGCACGCCGACGGCGAAGGCGGCGAAGGGCTCCGGCCGCTTGAGCGCGAGAAGCTTCGGCACGAGATCGCACACGCCGACGACCACGGCGAAGAGCACCGGCGCGGCCGCCCAGCGCGGCACATCGGCATGAAGCCAGCGCGGGGCCTGCTCGCCCAGCAGGAGGAGGCAAAGGAGGCAGAGCGGCAGGTTGGCCAGCGTGTCGCCCACGAGCAGCACGGCCAGCAGCCGCCGCGGCCGGGCGAGGAAGCCGGCGATGAGCTCCTGGTCATCGCGGCGCGCGCGGCGCAGCGTGTCGATCTGCGGCCCGCGCAGGGCGAAGAGCGCCGTTTCCGCCGCGGAGAAGAAGGCCGACGCCGCTCCCAGGCCGAGCAAGGCCAGAATGAGGAGCAGGGCGAGCAAAGTGGGGGGCATGGAGCCGGGGGAAGCTAGACGGAAACGTGAGAGGTGAGAAGTGAGAGGTGAGAAGGGGACTGCCGCGGCTGGCCTTTGCCGGAGCCCAATGCCTCGGCGAGCGTCGCTTGCCCCACCTTTGCCCCGCGCACCCTGGCTGTCTCGCTTCGCTCGGCTCACCGATCACTCCTCACTCCTCACGTTGAAGAAACACCATCGCGTCTCGTCCTTCGCCGCGAGCCTGGCGGAGGAGGGCGATCCGCCGCTCGACCCGCGCTACCTCGGCTACTTCAAGTGCTTCAACCTGGGGCAATACTACGAGGCGCACGATGTCCTCGAGAACCTTTGGCTGGAATCGCGCGAGGCGGGGGACGCCGCGTTTTACAAGGGCCTGATCCAGCTCGCCGGGGCGTTCGTGCATTTGAAAAAGCACCACGCGCGCGCGTTTCCGCCGAAGGACGACCGCCGCCTGCCGCCGGCCACGCGCCTGTTCGCGCTGGCGCAGGAAAACCTGCGTCCGTTCAGCCCGCATCACGAGCACCTCAACGTGGCCGCCGTGCTCCACCTGTGTGCGCGCTGGAGCGCCGAGATCGAGCGCGGGGAGTTCCAGAGGAACCCGTGGTCGCCGCTCCATTTGCCGCGCCTGTGGGTGGAATGATGCCCTGAAGTCGCGGCGATGACTTCCGGGGACCGCGGGGATGAGAAGACGGTTGGGAAAGCCCTCTTGCAAATGCCTGCTCGACCTCCGAAGCCCATTCCTCATCGGCGCGACGGGGCGGAGAGGGTCCGGCGCCGGGCATGGGCATGCCCGGCGCCGGGCACCCCG
>CALMOL010000321.1 GCA_937871685.1 uncultured Verrucomicrobiota bacterium | reverse complement strand
TCGCGCAGCACCTCGTAGTGCGCGTAGAGCAGGCCGGCCGGCTCGAGCGGGGTGGATGGCATTAAAAATCACCCCTATACTCATTCCAGGCCGAAGAGAAAATCTGCGGGCCGTGGCCGCCGACGGCCCAGACGGCGGGGCCGGCCTTGCGTCGAACGGAGGGAAGGAACGCGCGGCCACGGCGCTTGCCTTCGAGGTGGACGGCGTGATCCCTCGCGCTGTCGAGGGCGCGAAGCGCCGAAGAATCAACGAAGCCAGAAAGCCAGGGTGTGCGGGGCAATCCAGGCAGCTGCGCCGCCCCAACGGCGCGAGGGATCGAGCCGTCCACCCTGGAACCCAGTTGCTCGGCCTTCGATTCCCTACGCTGGCTGGGCGAGCCGCGCGGCGGAGGCGGCCTGGAGCTGGGCGAGGAGGCCGCCTTCGTTCCAGCCGTCCCAGCCCTCGACGAGCTTGCCGTTCCGGATGCAGAACCAAGTCATGCCGCGCTGACGGACTTCGGCGTCGCTCGGCTCCAGGCCGAAGGCACAGCCTCGTGCCGGCCGATCATCCGCCAGCGGACCACGGCGTTCTCGCCCTGCTCGATGACCTCCTCGATCTCGACGCGCATGCCGGACAGCAGTCCCGTGAGGCCTTTCCACGCCTTGCGGAGGGCCGCGGGGCCGAAGATGGTGCCGGGCATCATGTGGCCGGGCCGGGCGCGTCCGGGGCCATCAGTTCATAGACCACGCCTGGGTTTCGCTGGTTCCTCACCGCCTCGGACCAGCGGCGGGAGGCTTCGGCGGGCTTGGGTGCATGGCCGCGGGCGATCAGGCGCGCGCCGCGGCCACAACAAAGAAGCGCGCGACGCGCTGCTTTCGCGCGGCCCTGGCCGCGGCTTCATTGCCAGTCTTGACTTCCATGCGGCGGCGCGGGCCGCCGCTCGTCCATCCGCCGGTCCTTGCTCCATCGCCTTGCCCTTTGCGTTTCTGACGGTCCTTCTCTTCGCGTGCTCGGGCGTGTTTGCCACGCGGAGCACGCTCCTGCTGGGGGCGCACCGGGCCAACCTCGCGCGGCTGTGGCTGGCGGCGGTCTTCCTCGGGCTGTGGGCGCATGGCTGGGGCCGCGGGCTGGAAGGCGCGGGGCTGCCGTGGCTGGTGCTCTCGGGCGTGGTGGGCTTCGGCTTTGGCGACATGGCGCTCTTCGCGGCCTTCCCGCGCATCGGCACGCGGCTCGCGGCGCTGATGATCCAATGCCTCTCGGCGCCCATCGCGGGCGTGGTGGAATGGGCTTGGCTTGGGACCGCGCCGACGCCGTGGCAGGGCTGCTGCGGCGCGGCGATCCTCGCGGGCGTGGCGCTCGCGATCTGGCCGGACGGGCGGCACCCGCTCAAGCTTCCCTCCGATCCAAGGGTGCGCGCCTGGGGCGTGGCCTTTGGATGCCTCGCCGCGCTTGGGCAGGCCGGCGGCGTGGTCCTCACGCGCCGGGCGCTGCTCGCGGCCGCGGCGGCCGGCGAGGCCGCGCCCGACGGCGGCACGATGGCTTGGCAGCGCATCGTGGGCGGGCTGGCCGTGCTCACGCTGGTGGGCGCGGCGTTCTGGCGGGCCTTCACGCGCGGCGACCCGGTCGTGACGAGCGCGAGCTGGCGCGCCGGCGCTTGGCCCACGGTTCTCAACACGCTCACCGGCCCGGTGCTCGGCGTGGCGTCGTATCAATGGGCGCTGGGCATCGCGCCCTCCGCGGTGGTGCTGCCGGTGCTCGCGCTGACGCCGGTGGCGGTGATCCCGCTGGCTTGGTTTCTCGAGCACGACCGCCCCGGCACGCGCTCACTTCTTGGCGGCGCGCTGGCCGTGGCCGCCGCGGCGGGGCTGGCAGCCGGATGACCGAGAGGATAGAAGATGGAGGATGGCAGGGAACGTCCCTCGCGGCGGAGACGCTCTCATGGCGAGAAGCGGTTCCTGCCATCTTCCATCCTCCATCTTCTATCCTCTCGGTTCTTCCGCCGGCTCCCAGGCGTGCGCGGGAATCCAGCCGGCCGGGGAGCCGGGGCGCTCGCACCATAGCCAGCCGCTCTCCAGGACGAGGGCGGTCAGCAGATCGCCCGGCGCGATGCTCAGCTCCCGCGCGGAGTAGTCGCGCGCGGCAAACGCGCGGCCGGACGCATCGCGCTCAAGCCACGCCACAGGGAACCAGCCCGAGCGCCCGGCCGGATCGGCACACCAGATCCAGCCGGGGTATTCCCGGTCCTCGTGCGCGAGCCGGAGAACATCGCCACGGCGTGCCTCCACGGGATCGGCGTAGGCGGCGCGGTAGGACTTGATGGCGCGCCCCGGCCGCGGGAAGTCGGGCGGGAGCATGCGTTCGACCGGCGCAGGTGACGGGGAGATCAGGCCCCGGCCGGGGCGGTGAACGCGGCCTTGCCCCGGCTAGCTGGGCGGGCGGCGGACACGGGGGCGTTCTCGCAGGCGCCGCGCTTGCGCAGCTTGTCGCAGCGGCCCTCGATGCGCAGGGTCTTCTGTAGCGGCTCGAAGCCAAGGCGGTGCGCCAGGCAGTTCTCCAGGATGTCCATGTGGGCGTCCTCGAACTCGAAGATCTTGTCGCAGTCCGCGCAGATCAGGTGCGCGTGCGTGGGGTGGTCGTTGAAGTTCGGGTCGTAGAAGGCGTAGTCCTTGCCGAAGTCCATCTCGCGCAGCGTGCCCGTTTCCACGAGCAGCGGCAGGGTGCGATACACCGTGGCGCGCGAGACGGAGGGCTCGATCCGGCGCGCGCGCTCCAGCAGGCCCTCGGCCGTGAAGTGCTCGGTGGTCGAGAACGCCGCCTGGATGATCGCGTCGCGCTGGATCGTCCGGCGCAGTCCCTTGCGCAGGAGATGGTCATAGACGGCTTTTTGCACCTGGGCGATGTCCACGCGCCGATCATCGCGGCGGGGCGCGCGGGCGGCAAGGCGCAAAAGCGTTTTCGTCGTGGTCCCCGCGTGGTCCGCGCCGACGTCAGGAAAACACCGCGTCCAGGTCCGCCGTGAGGCCGGTGACCGGGTCGCGCACCACGCCGGCGAGGTGCGTCTGCTGGGAGTTGTCCGGCAGGAAGATCGTCACCGAGCGCAGGGGCGGCATCACCACCCACACGCTCTGCACGCCGTGGGCCAGATAGAACTTCACCTTCTCCATGATCTCTTGCATGCCCTGGCTCGGCGAGACGATTTCCACGGCGAGCAACGGCGGGTCGCTGACGGCGATCTCGTCCTGGCGCAAGTCCAAGTCCATGGCCTGGCGCGGGTAGATCGCCAGGCCGGGCGTCTTCGGAACCGTCGGGACAAGTTCCAGCTTGAGTTCGGGCAGCGTTCGGAACTCGCGCTGCTTCGAAAACTCCAGGATGAGGTTCGACTGGATGATCGCGTAATTTTTGCTCGGCATGGGTTTGCCCCTTTCTTCCTCGTAGGTGAGCGGGCGTTCGGGAAGGACATCGGTGCTCATGGCGCTGCCAGCTTCACGCCGGGCATGGCAAAGGCAAGCCCGCCATCGCTCACCTCGTCTCGCGATCCTC
>CALMOL010000320.1 GCA_937871685.1 uncultured Verrucomicrobiota bacterium | reverse complement strand
ACCCAACACCCGCCCGAGGTTTAGCCACAGATTAACGCAGATTATCTCAGATTAAGGAAGACCGGATCGTTCGCGCCAACGCCTTCGACCCTTCCCGACCTCGACTTGGTCGGCGATAACCGTCAGCTCGCCCCTAATCTGAGATAATCTGCGTTAATCTGTGGCTTCTCCCCTCTCGGCGCTTCTCTCCTTCTGAACCATGCGCTCTACCCTGTTGCCCTCCTTCCTCGCCATGTCTGCCGCCGCCGCCTCTGCCGCGCCCCCGGGTGCACCCGCCACCGACCTGCCCGTGCGTGAGGTGGCGCTCTTTTCCTCCGGCGTCGGCTACTTCCAGCACGCCGGCCCCGTGCGCGACAACGCCACCACCGAACTGCGCTTCAAGGCGTCGCAGATCAACGACATCCTCAAGAGCATGGTGCTGGCCGACCTTTCCGGCGGCACCGTGGGCGTGGTCACCTACCCCTCGCAGGATCCCGTCGAGAAGGCGCTGCGCTCCTTCCAGGTGGACATCACCGGCAACCCCAACCTTGCCGACCTCCTCAACCAGCTCCGCGGCGCCAAGGTCACCGTGAACGCCGGCCCCGAGAAGCTCTCCGGCACCGTGCTCGGCGTCGAGACGCGCGAGACACCCACCGGCGGCGCCGACGCCAAGTCACCCGCGGGCGGCAGCACCTACAAGGCCGCGTTCCTCAATCTCATCACCCCCACCGGCATCCGCTCGCTGGCCGTCGCCGACCTGCGCGGCCTCGCCTTCGACGATCCCGCGCTCAATGCCGAACTGGAAAAGGCCCTCACCACGCTCTCGGCCGCGCGCGACAAAGACAAGAAGACCGTCGCGCTCGCCTTCAACGGCAAGGGCGAGCGCCAAGTGCGAGTCGGCTACGTGGTCGAGACGCCCGTGTGGAAGACCACCTACCGCCTCGTCTTCGCACCCGACAACAAGCCGCGCCTGCAAGGCTGGGCTCTGGTCGAGAACCAGACCGAGGCCGACTGGAATGACGTGAAGCTCTCGCTGGTCTCCGGCCGGCCGATCTCCTTCGTGCAGGATCTCTACCAGCCCCTCTACGTCACGCGCCCCGTGGTGCAGAACGAGGTGCGTGCCGGCGTGGCCCCGCCGCGCTACGAGGCCGGCCGCGCGATGCCGGGCGCGATGCCTCCCCCGGCCCCAGCGCCGGCATCGGTAGGTTCCGCGGCGATGCGTCCGATGGCGAAGCAGCGGGCCGCGCGCGGCGGCGGACCGATGGCCGAAAGCTATGATTCCCCAAGGCTCGATGATTCCGCGCCGTCCGACTCCGACGGCTCCTCCTCCATCATCGTGGACGCCGCGGCCGGCGAAGTCGGCGAGCTGTTCAAATACACCGTGCCCGGCGTCACGCTCCCGCGGCAGCGCTCGGCGATGATTCCCATCGTCAACGACAACATCGAGGCCGAGAAGCTCTCGATCTTCAATGCCGTCACGCACCCGAAGTTCCCGCTCAACGGCGCGCGGCTGAAAAACTCCGCCGGCCTCCATCTCCTCGCCGGCCCCATCACCGTGTTCGACGAAAACGTGTATGCCGGCGACGCCCGCATCGGCGACGTGCCCCCCGGCCAGACGCGCCTCCTTTCCTACGGCATGGACCTCCAGCTTCCTGTGTCCATCGAGAACATCCAAAGCTCCCGCCGCCTTGTGTCCGGCAAGATCGTCGGCGGCGTGCTGGAACTCTCGCGCAAGGTCGTCTCCTCGCGCACCTACCTCGCCGAGAACAAGTCCTCGCGCCCCAAGAAGCTCGTGATCGAGCACCCGCGCCCCGGCTCCGACTGGAAGCTCGCCGACACCGCCGCGCCCGCCGAGACCACCACGACGCTGTGGCGCTTCGACGTGAACGTGGCCGCCGGCAAGACCGAGAAGCTCGACGTGAAGGAAGAGCGCACCGAGGGCGAGCGCATCGAGCTCGTCTCGGCCGACTCCGCCAATCTCCTCGCCTACCTCAAGGAGGGCGAGTTCCCCGCCCCCGTGCGCGACGCCCTCCGCAAGGCCGCGCAGCTTCGCCAAGCCGTGGCCGAGACCGAGGCCCGCGCCGAGCGCGTGGACGAGGAAGTGAACCGCATCACCACCGAGCAGCAACGCCTGCGCGAGAACCTCAAGTCCGCCGGCGAGAAGTCCGAATACGGCGCGCGCCTGCTGCGCAAGCTCAACGAGCAGGAGTCGCAGATCGAGAAACTCCAGGCCGACGCCGCCGCGCTCCGCCGCAAGGCCGAGGCGCAGGAGAAGGAGCTCTCCGACTACCTCAAGGGCCTGACGCTGGGCTGAACCTTCCCGGCGCATCCACGCGCCGAGCCTCGCCCCGCCAAGGTTCACGGCTCGGTCACCGGGTGCGCATTCGTTCCGCGCCACCCGATTGCGCATAAGAAACTCGCCCCGGCCGCGTTCTCCTTGGGGTGAAGACGTTCCTTCCCACCCTGCGGCCGCGCTGTGGATTCCCTCTCATGCTCGTGGCGTCCGTCGTCATGCACGGACTGCTCATCGCCGTGGCGGCAGCTTGGCCGACTCGCCCGATTCCGCTGGCCGAGCAGTTGGAGAATGATCCCGTCGGGGACATCCTGGACCCAGCGGACACGCAAGCCTCCCCGCCGGAAGCCGAGCCACCTCCTCCGCCCCCGGAAGATCCGATTCCGACACCTCCGCCCGATGAGCCGAGCGATGCCATCGTCGATTCCACGCCGCCCCCCGCAGAACCGACGCCGGTGTTGCGTCCACCCAGTCCGCCGCGCCCCGCTGCCGTCACTCCTCCATCCACGCGTCCCCGGCCTGCCGTCGGCCGCCCCAATGGCAATCCGAACGCCCTTCCGACCAAGCCATCTGTCGGCACCGGCGGCGGCACCTGGAGCACGCCAAAGCCCGCCTACCCCTTCCAGGCCCGCCGCATGCGCCTCCAAGGCTCCGGCGGCGTGCGCGTGACCACGGACGCCACCGGCCGGATCACCTCGGCCACGATGTCGCCCAGCATCCACCCGCTGCTCGACGCCACCGCGCTCGCCTACGCGCGCACCGCCTGGAAAGGCCCGCCCAACACGACGCGCGTGGTCCCGATCACCTTCCAGCTCGAATGACCATCTCGGCGTGACAGCCGCTCTCGGCCGCCGTAGGAAGGCGACCGTGCATTTGCTTCGCCACGCGGTTTTCTTCCTTCTCCTTCTCGCTGCCGCGATCCCCCTCGCCGCGCAGGACGACGGGCTCCCTCCCCCCGCGCTCGCGCAGCAGCGAAACTGGCGCGAGGCGCGCACCAAGTTCGACGCAGCGCGGGCGCGCGAGAAGGATTGGAACTCGCCCGCCGTGCGCCGCGCCGTGGAAGGTAGCGCCATCGCCTCCACCAAGCTGGACGACTGGGACCAAGCCATCGCGCTCGCCACGGAATACGTGGAGAAAACCAAAGGCACTTTCGAGGAAGCAATCGGCCAGCGCTTCCTCGCCGGAATCTACTTTTCCGGACCGCACCTCGGCGTGCGACGCGCGGGTAAACTCTTGCGCGGCGGCTCTGGCCAGGGCGATCGCCTTGAGCTCTACGCGGAGAATCGTTCCGCGGCGATCCGCGGCTACGAGCGCGCCCGCACGCTGCTGGCGGAGCTGGCAGTTGCCCCCGGCCTCGCGCCGAATCGCGCCCGGCTGATTCGCGCAGAGCAGATCGGGGTAAACTTCGACCTCGCCTCCATTCTTCTCCAGGATGACTACTACCGCGGAAGCTCTTGGTCGTTGGATCGGGTGCTCTCGTGGTTCAAGCCGTATTCCGCCCCGGTCGCCAAGACCCGGCCAACGACGAACGAAGGCTGGACCCTGCCCGTGTCGGGAAACGAGCCCACGATTGAGCGCATCCCCCTCGGTGGGGACGGATCGCCACGCTACGTCGAGACGCCGAGCGAGTATGCCCAGGACATCAGCGATGCGCAGAAGGTCCTCTTCCTCCTTGCCGAGATCGAGCGGCTCGACGACTCCCCCACGCACGAGGATGCGGCGCAGGCTCGGCTCCGCCGTGCGATGATTGCCGGCTCGTTTTATGGGCAGGACCGCATGGTTGATGAGGAGCGCTATCCCTCAGCCGACACCGCGAAGCGACCTCCCGGCCTCGAGCAGCCTTGGGAGCTAGCGGAAAACGAAACTTATCTGCCTATCGACGGCTGGCTCCGCATCATCGCGCTCCCGCCGAGCGAAAGCCCGCTCGTGCTCCTGCGCGAGGTCACGGCGAAATACCCTGCGAGCCGGGCAAGCGGCGATGCGGAGCTAGCGATGGCGCGCTACCTCCAATCGCGGCAGCAATTCACCGCGGCGAAGGCAATCTACGAGCGATTGGCGACCACCCGTCCACCGCACCCACACCGCCGGCAGGCGGCGGACCACTTGCGCGCGCTCCGCTTGCCGGAGGTAGCGCTGAAGGAATCCGAGGCCTTCTCGCCCGGCGAGCGACCGCGCCTGCCCTTCCGCTTCCGGAATGCCGCCCGCGTGGAGCTTCGTGCGTTCCGGCTGGACTTCGCCGCGGCTGCCCGCGCCGCGTCGCAAAAGCGCGGAGCGGCCGATGCGAGCGGCGAATTCCTGCTCAAGAGAGATCGCTGGCGCTCCTTCGCCCGCGGCGAGGTGGCGCGATGGACGGAAACCGTCACGGAAGCCGGCGCGCACCGCGTCACGGAGGCCCGTGCGACCGCGCCGTTCACGGCATCAGGCGCCTACCTCGTCGAGGCAACCCTCCCCCGCAGCCGCTCCGTCTCGCGCGCCCTCGTAATCATCACGGACGCGGCGATCGTGCACAAGGCCGCGGCGGGTGGTGACGCGCTCTTCTTCCTCATGGACCGACGCACCGGGCAGGCGCTTCCCGGGCGGCCGGTGCTGCTCACGGAGCAATGGCTGGAAGGGCCGGCGAACGTGCCGCGCAGCAAGCAGAGCACCCATACTTCCGATGCGGATGGGCTGGTCCGCTATTCCACCCAGGCCGAGAACAGCAGCGCGAGCCTGTGGTCGGACGACGCCCGCGGAAACTTCGCCTTCATCCGAGACGTAAACTTGCACCCAACCCAGGGCCGGGAGATTTCCTCAAAGCGCGGCTACGTCTTCTTCGATCGCCCGCTGTATCGCCCCGGCGAAACAGTGCGCTTCCGCCTGTGGATGCGCGAGCGAAAGAATGGCCTCTACACCGCGCCCGTGGCCGGCGAGCGCTTCCGGATTACCCTCCGCAGCCTGAACAACGAGGAAGCATCCTTCGACGCCGTGACCGATGAAGCGGGCGGCTTCACCGGCGAGCACTCGTTGCCGCTGACGGCGCGACTCGGTCCTTGGACCCTCTCCACCAACGCAGAAGTGCAGTTAGACGCAAGATTCAGTGTAGAAGAATATCGGAAGCCGGAATTCGAAGTGACCGTGAAGGGAAGCGGCCCCCTCCCGCGCCCCGGCGGCAAGCTTAAGGTGAAGATCGCGGCGCACTACTACTTCGGCGCGCCCGCCGCGGGCGCCGTGGTGCGCTACACGGTGGTGCGATGGGATGGGTCAGCCCTCCGCCCGGGCAACGGCCGCATGGAATGGGCGACCGAGCCGGGACAGACATGGGACCGCCTCGCCTATCCCTGGCTGAAGGGGCGACCCGAGGAAGCAGACGAAACGATCTCGCCGAAGAGGCGCGCCCCAGCCGAGCACCCTCTGCTCACCGAGGAGCGCCGGCTCGGCCCGGACGGCACGGTCGAGGTGGAAATCGACACCACCCTGGTTCGCGCGACGAGCGACGAGACCACCCATGTCTATACGGTGCGCGCCCAGGTGCGCGACTCGGGCCGGTGGCCCATCGAGACCATGGAAAGCTTCGTGGTGGCGCCCGCGGAGTTCACGCCCGAGGTGACCACCGACGGCGGCTGGCGCCCCCGCGGCGAGCCAATGCCAGTAAGCGTGCGCACGCTCGGGCCGGGCACCGAGCCGGTTGCCGTCGCTGGCGAGGTCATCGTGAGCCGCGTGGTCTTCTCCGGCGAGGGCTTGAAGGAGACCAAGGAGGAGGAACTCGGTCGCTGGGCCGCCCGGACCGGCGCGGACGGATGGCTGCGCGTCCCGTGGACGGCGCCGGACGACGGCTTGTTCCGCGTGCGCTTCGCGGCGCGCGATTCCAGCGGCGCATCCGCCGAGGCGAGCGCGCTGCTCTGGTCGGTAGGCCCGGACTTCGATCCGCGCCGCTTCCGCTTCCGCGAAATGGAGATCATCCCCGATCGCAACGTGGCCCGCGCCGGAGACACGGCGCGTCTGCTCGTCGTCACTCCGAGGGAAAACACGCGTGTCCTTTTCTGCGACGACGCGCTCGACGGCAAGATGCGGTCGTGGCGCTTCGTGCTGGCGGCATCGCGCGTGACGGTGATGGAAGTCCCCGTCCGGCCGGAGCACGACCCGCAGATCAATGTGGAGGCCACGGTGGTCGCGGACGGACGGCTCCACGCTCGGGCGCTGGCGCTGACAGTGGAGCCGATGCAGCGCCCGCTGGCCGTGACGGTGAAGACGGATCTCGCCGAATACCGCCCTGGGGCGAGCGGCCGCGTCCGCGTCGAGGCGCGCGATGCGGAAGGCCGACCCGCGCGCGGCGAAGTGGCCATTCGTGCCAGCGATGCGGCACTCTCCGCGCTCGCGGGCGACTTTTCCCTCTCGCTGCTGGATTCCTTCCGCGCCCCTCCTCGCGAGCACCGCTTGGAGGGCGAGAGTTCGCTCGGCAAGGCCTTCGCCGCGAGTGGAAGCGTGTCGAACCTCAATCGCTATTTCCCCGGCGGCACCGCAAGCTGGGACGGGAACTGGGAACTCGAACCGGTGGGTCTTCGCCTCACGGGACCGCTCGCCGCGGGGCGGGGCGGTGGACAGGCGGACGATGGCTACAGCGGCCGCGGTGATCGCCGTCGCGCGAGGCTCGATGATCCCAAGGGCCTCCAACTTCGTTCCAGCGGCGAGCCAAACCGGGTCATTGTCACCGGCTCCTACATTCCGACTTCCGAAACCTACGGGCCGCTAGCCGTCGCGAGCTACACCGGCGCTACCTCGACGGAAAACGATTCCAATGGCGGAGGGCCGCCCCCGGCGAGCCCAGGCGCAAAGGCCAAGATGGTGCCGGCGCCCACTTCCGTGCGCTCAAACTTCGCGGGCACCGCCGTGTGGCTGCCGCGGCTCCTCCTCGGCGAGGACGGCACGGCCGAAGCCCCCTTCACGCTGCCCGACTCGATCACGCGCTGGAATTTCCAGGCCCGCACGATCACGCCGGAAACGGCCGTCGGCGAAACCTCGTCCGACGTCACCGCCACCAAGGGTGTGCTCGTGCGCCTCCAGTCGCCGCGCTTCTTCATCGAGCGCGACGAGGTGGTCGTCTCGTCCATCGCGCACAATTATCTCGCCACCGCCCAGCGCGTGCGCGGAGAATTGAGCGTGCCGGCGGAACTTTTCGAGCCGCTCGACGCCGCGGCCGGTGCGACAAAGGGCACGGAAGGAAATCTCGTCCTCTCCGCCGAGGTGGAAGTGCCGACCGGCGGCGAACATCGCTTCGACTGGCCGTTGCGCGCGCTCAAGCCCGGCCTCGCCAAGGTCACCGCCAAGGCGCTGTCCGCGGGCGAAAGCGATGCGGTGCTCCTGTCCTTCCCGCTGCTCGTGCATGGCATCGAGAAACAGCTCGCGCAGGGTGGATCCTACCCCCCACGCGACGAGGGCACGCGGGAAATGCGCCTGGAGATCCCGGCCGAGATGGACCCCGCCCAGACGCGCCTGGAAATCTCGCTCACGCCGAGCCTCGCCGGCGTGCTCGTGGACGCGCTGCCTTACTTGGCCGGCTATCCCTACGGCTGCGTCGAGCAAACGGTGAGCCGCTTCTACCCCACCGCGGTCGTGGCGGGCATGCTGAAAAAGTTGGGCACGGACCTGGAAACGCTCGGCAAGCAGCGGCGCGACCCACGACGGGAACAGCAATTCGGCGTGTCGCCCGTGTTCGACTCGGCCGAACTCACGCGCATGACCGAGGCCGGACTAAAGCGCATCTGGGAGATGCAGAAAGGTGACGGTGGCTGGGGGTGGTGGAGCGACGACGATTCCTCCCTTTTCCAAACGGCTTATGTGCTCCAGGGCCTGCACACCGCGCGCGCCGGCGGGATCAAGGTGAACGACTACTCGTATCGGCAGGGGTTCGAATACCTGGCCAACCACATCCGCCGCGAGTTGGACAAGCCGCCGCGCAAGCGCCAGTTGGGCGACGCGACCACGCAAGTCCTCGTCGCCTACGTGTTCGGACTGGAAGGATCACCGAACGCGAAAGAACGAAAGTGGCTCGCGTCCCTCCACGCCCGCCGCGGCGAGCTGGGCAACCAGGGCCTCGCCCTCCTCGCGCTCGCGCTGCACCGCGCCGGGATGCGCTCGGAGGCGGCGCTCGCGCTGCGGAATCTCGTCCAGTTCGTCGAGCGCGACGACGCCAACGAGACCGCTTGGGTCCGCACACCCGCGCAAGATTGGTGGCGCTGGTTCAACAACGACATCGAGACCAACGCCTGGGCGCTCCGCGCGCTCGTGGCCATCGAGCCGAAGGGCGGCCTCGCACCGCGCCTCGTGAAGTGGCTGGTGAATAACCGCCGCGGCGGTTCGCACTGGCGATCCACGCGCGACACCGCGCTGGCCATCTCGGCCATCGCCGAATACGTGCAGGCGGCCGGCGAGGCCGATCCCGACTTCATCGCCACCGTGCGCGTGGACGACGGCCCGCCGCGCGAGATCCGCGTGACCAAGGGCGGGCTTTTTTCCGCCGAGGAGCACCTCGTCCTCGGCGGCGAGGAATTGAAGCCCGGCCCGCACACCGTCACGCTCACGAAGACCGGCCGCGGCGCGCTCTACTACTCGGCGAGCCTCCGCTTCTTCACGAAGGAGCAGGACATCCAGCCGGCCGGCGGTGACATCGCCGTGGAGCGCGCCTACTTCCGGCTCGTGCCCAAGGCCGGCGCCGACGCGCCGCCCAATGACCTCGCGCGCGAGAAGGACGAATGGGACCGCGTCCCCCTCCAGCCTGGCGACACCGTGACGAGCGGCGACTTGGTCGAGGTGCGCCTGCGCCTGCGCGCCGCGAACGACTACGACTTCCTGGCCTTCGAGGACCGCAAGCCCGCCGGCCTGGAGCCCGTGGAAGTGCGCAGCGGCCAGCGCTATGCCGAGGGCTTTTGTGCCAACGTGGAACTGCACGACGCCAGCGTGGTCTTCTTCGTCGCCCTGCTGGAGCAAGGCGAGCACGACCTCCGCTACCGCCTGCGCGCCGAGGCTCCCGGCACCTTCCGCGCCCCGCCCGCCACCGGCTTCGCCATGTATGCGCCCGAGCTGCGCGCCAATTCCCGCACCATGCGCCTGAGCGTAAAGGATCGATGAGGTTGAGAGCTTCAGGCAGAAGCCGGACGATGCTCCAAGCGGTCCAGGCGCAGGACCACCGCGCCGAAGTCCAGGGCGCGCTGGCCGGGGACAAGATAGGCCGGCGCGATGCGATACAGGCTCCCGTAGCCGATCCACAGGATGCCGCAGTTGCGCAGCACGGCCACATGCTTGGAAAGGGTGTTGCGGTTCACCTTGAGCCGACGCGCCAGCTCGTAGATCGGGAGCGGCTCGCCCTTCAGCAACTCGGCCAAGACGCGCCAGCGCGTGAGGTCGGAGATCGCGGTGAGCAATGTCTTCAGGAGGATGTCCGGCATGGCCTCGGACGCGGAGGGACTCGGCATAGGGCTGGATGAAATCGGTCCAACGTCAGATCAAATTCATCCAACGGAGGACGGATGCGGTCTATGGTCAATCGGATCTGGTCCACGGTCGGTTATATCTCGTCCGCGTGCAGTCGCGCTTGGTCTGCGTTTAGTCGATTTTGCTCCACGGATACTCCTTATCGATCCTCATTCATCCATTTTTTATCTCTATCCAGTCCAATCTAATCCGCTCTCGGTTAAAATTGATCTTCGATCAGTCGAGTTTTGTCTTTCTGCAATCGCGATCAGTCTGCCCTTGCTCCAACATCTTCCTCGATCTCGACGTTTTGATGGGATGACGAGCCCCTCTTGTTTGACGCCAATCCAGGACAGGCCGTCGCATCAGCTTGCGGGGGCGGCGTTGAATTCATCGGCGCTTTTTACTCTCCCCGTCGCCTGCTCGGCGGAGCTTGGCACGGAAGCTGGCCAGTGCCTCGCCCACCGGACGGCTGGCCAAGCTTGATCGACGCGGACCTCGGCCGCATCACTTCGGGGCGCCAAGCCGGCATCGAATCGGGACACGGCTGCGCGGGTCGCCAGAAATGAACGGATGGGTGATGTCTCCCCCGAAGGCGGCTTGGAAAGTTGTCGTTCTTTCCGCCGCGGGAGCTCGACTGGCGCCATCCACTCAAAGGAGACCCGGGCGCGCTCGCCTTTGACCATTCTCCTTCTCCCGCCCATCCTGTTC
>CALMOL010000319.1:13317-14168 GCA_937871685.1 uncultured Verrucomicrobiota bacterium | reverse complement strand
GCCGGCAGGGATGCCAGCGGTCCCAGGAGCGACCGCCCCCAGCGGGCCGAGCGCGCCCGCTGGCGAAGCCCTGGTTCGCACCAAGCGTTTAAGACTTAATGAACTCATCCATCGCCACGCGCGAGATCTCGTATTTCGTCCCGCAGCGCGGGCAACTCATCCGCACCACGTCCTCGCTCCCAAAGAGCTCATCCGGGTCCTGCCGCATCAGCGGGGCCAACACGCCCTTCATGCGCTCCTCGTTGCAGCCGCATTCCCAGCGGTAGCGGCGGCTCTCAAGCAGCGAGAGCGTCTCGGTCTTGTCTAGCGCGCGGATCGCGTCGACATCCAGCGCGGCAAGCCAGGCGAGGTCGCAGTCGGGCTGCGCGACCACCAGCACCCACTCTTCCGGCGAGTGCTCGAAGAAGCGCGCCAAGCGCTGCTCGCTCTGCGCGTAGTAGCGCTCCACCGCAGCGAAGACGTGGCCGTCGGCCGCGGGGCCGATGTCCACCACGGAGCGACGCGACTCCCCGCGCTCAACGGCCACGTCGGCGACGAGGCGCGACACGCCGTCGCTCTTCACGTTTTCGGTGAAGATCTGGCCGACGATCCGGCCGAGGCGATTGTCGCCGGTGACGAAGAGGTTCAGTAGGGGGCGCTCGAAGTGGATGGTCCATGCCACGGACTCGCTCCATGGGCGCGACGCGCAGTGCAGCGCCAGCGCGGCCAGCGCCTCCTTGAACATTCCGTCGGGCGCCGGGGCGTGCTGCCGGCCAAGCTGGCCTTGGTGCAGGTAGTAATCGACGAAGAGCTCGGAGAACTCCGCGCGGGCCACGAGGGCGTTCCGGCCGCGCACGAAGTAGGTGCGGATC
>CALMOL010000319.1:12853-13307 GCA_937871685.1 uncultured Verrucomicrobiota bacterium | reverse complement strand
GCGCGGCGGCTTCGTCGGCGGTCGGCGGAAGGTCGGAAGGCATAGGGGCGGCGGAGTTACCGCGGGCGCGGCGCGGCGCAAGACGGGTGACGGGCGCGGACGCGGTGCCAAGCGTCCTTTTGCCGGGCGGCGGGCGATCCAGCAACATGACTATCTGGCGTCTCCCCCTGCTCGGCGTCGCGCTTGGCGCACTCGTCCTGCCCGATGTTTCCCCTGCTCAGGGCGAGGCTTCGCAACCATCAGGCCGAGCCGCGCCCGCCGCCACGCCGGCCCGCGCGATTCCTCCGCAGCCGCCGCGCAAGGACGCCCGGCCGGAAGCCCCGCGCCGGAAGGCGGCCCAGCGGGCGGGCCGCGCCGAGACGCCGTCCCGTAACGAAAGCGCAACGGGAGGCAGCGGTGGCACCTTGGGCGAGCGACCAGCGGCGGCGCCTGCTCCCAGCGCGCCCTCCAAAGT
>CALMOL010000319.1:0-12843 GCA_937871685.1 uncultured Verrucomicrobiota bacterium | reverse complement strand
CTCCAAAGTCGTGACCACCGGCGATGCGGCGGACCCATCCTCCACCCCAGCGGCAGACAAGGACTCGCCGCTTCTCCGGCAGCCGGCGGGCGTGCCGCCGTCCCGCTACGGGATTCCGCCGCGCCCCGCGGCCGGCGCCCCGTCTGCCGCGAGGCCGGTGCCCCGGCCGTCCGACGGCGAGCCCGCCGCGGCGAGTGCGACCCGTCCTGGGAGCGAAGAGCCTGCGCCTGCGTCCGCCAAGCCGGTAGCGCCTGCTGGCGACGCCAAGCCTGCCCCGGCCGCGGGAGCACCGCGCTGACCCTCAAGGCCAGGGCGGAGGGGAGGCCGGGTGAATGGCGTCCCTTTCTTGTGTTGTGGTCCCTGCTGCCCGCTTGCCGGGCCGGCCGCACACCGTGCTGGATTTTCCGCCGCGATGCCGCCAACCTCGCGCCGTTCCCCCGTCCGGCGCGTTTGCCGGTTGTTTTTTCCCGCGCCTTCTTTCCCCGCCCATGGCCATCGCCCACCTGACCGACGAGCAAACCCGCACGTGGACGCGCGAGCAGAAGGATCGCTGGTGGTTCGAGAACTTTTACCGCGGAGACATGGCGCAGCTCTCGCTCCGCGCGGCGCTCTCGGGCTTTTTCATGGGCGGCTTCCTCTCGGCCACGAATCTCTACATCGGCGGCAAGACCGGTGTGTCGCTCGGCGTGGGCCTCACTTCGGTGATCCTCGCGTTCACGCTCTTCCGCGCGCTGGCGAAGGCCGGCATCGCGCAAGACTTCACCATCCTCGAGAACAACGCGCTCCAATCCATCTGCACCTCGGCCGGCTACGTGGTGCAGCCGCTCATTGCCTCGCTGGCCGCCTACATGCTCGTGACGGGGAAGATTATCCCATGGTGGCAGATCGTGTGCTGGCTGGTCATCGTTTCGCTTCTGGGCGTGCTGGTGGCGTTTCCGATGAAGCGACGTTTCATCAACGACGAACAGCTTCCCTTCCCCGAGGGCGCGGCCTGCGGCGTGGTGCTCGACGCGCTCTACAACTCCGGCCAAGGCTCGCAGGAGGGCGTTTACAAGGCGCGGCTGCTCGGCATTGCGGCCGGCATCGCGGCGCTGTGGCAGTTCCTGATTTCCGAGCCGCTGATGAAGCTCGTGCAGTTCGGGAAGTCTTCCTGGCACATCTCGGAGCGGCTCGATGACTACTACTACTTGGCCGCGGCGAAGTGGTCGCTCTGGACTCCGGCCATCGCCGGCGTGCCCCTCAAGACGCTGGGCCTGCGGCTCACCGCGGACATCGCCATGATCGGCGTCGGTGGCCTGATGGGCATCCGCGTGGCGACCAGCGTGTTCATCGGCGCGGCGATCAACTTCCTCTTCCTCGCCCCGTGGATGATCAACCGCGGCGACATCGTGCCGCCCATGAAAAGCGTGATCGACGCGGCCGGCGCGGTGACCTACGTGCCCGGCGTCATCAACCGCGTGGAGATCGTCAACCAATGGTCGCTGTGGTGGGGCGTGACGATGATGGTGGTCGGCTCGCTCGTGGCGCTGGTCGGCAAGCCGGAGCTGTTCACGAGCGCCTTCCGCGCGATCACCGGCGGAAGGAAGAAGCAGGACGGCGGAAGCGACGTGCTCAAGGACGTGGAGCTGCCGCTGTGGATCTCGTTCGTCGGCATCCCGATCCTCGGCGTGCTCGCCGCGTGGCTGAACTGGGTGTGCTTCGGCGTGCCGTGGTATTGGTCGCTGCTCGCGCTGCCGCTGATCTTCGTCCTCTCGGTGATCTGCACGAACTCGATGGCGCTGACCTCATGGACGCCGACCGGCTCGCTTTCCAAGATCACGCAGTTTTCCTTCGGCGCGATCGACCGGACGAATCCTTCCACCAATCTGATGACCGCCGCGATGACCTCGGAGATCGCCTCCAACGCGGCTAACCTCCTTTCGGACATCAAGCCCGGCTACATGCTCGGCGCCAAGCCGCGCCAGCAAGCCGTCGGCCACGTCATCGGGCTCTTCGCCGGCGCGCTTACCGGCGTGGGACTTTTCTTCCTGCTCTTCCTGCCGCCGGATGCCAGCGGCGTGCGCTCCGTGTCCACCATCGTGAGCGAGCAGTTTGCCATGCCGGCGGCGCTCCAGTGGAAGGGCGTGGCCGACCTCATCGCCCGCGGCATCAAGAGCCTGCCGTCCACGGCGCTGTGGTCGATGGGGATCGCGGCGGTGATCGCGGCGTTCATCGAGATCGTCACCATCGTGCGCCGGCGGCCGTTCCCGATCTCCACCGTGTCGGTGGGCCTCGGCGTGATCCTGCCGCCGGAATCCTCGTTTGCCATGTGGGTGGGCGCGCTGCTCTTCTGGTGGATGAAGCGCAAGCACACCGTGCCCGGCTCGCCCGGCCACCGCCGCTGGGTCGAGGGCATGGAGCCGATCTGCGCTGGGCTCATCTCCGGCGCGGCGCTCGTCGGCATCGCCGCCGCCATTGTCAGCGTGCTGGTGAAATGACCGTCACGCCTCCACTCTCATCTCTCATTCCCCCCGACATTACCTCGGCTATGTCCTCTCCCGTTCCTCAAACCCTCGCCGGCAAGACCGGCGTCGTCTTCGGCGTCGCCAACAAACGCTCCATCGCGTGGGGCATCGCCCGCGCGTGGCACGCCGCCGGCGCGAAGCTCATCTTCAACTATCAGGGCGACCGCTTGAAGGAAAACGTCGAGGACCTCGCCGGCGAGCTCGGGGCCGACACGCCGTTTTTCCCGTGCGACGTGACGAGCGACGCGGAGATCGACGGCTTCTTCGCCAAGGTGCGCGAGCACACGCCGCGCGTGGATCTGCTGCTGCACTCGGTGGCCTTCGCGCCGAAGGAATCCTTAGAGGGTGACTTCCTTTCCACCACCCGCGAGGCGTTCCGTCTGGCGCACGATATCTCGGCCTACTCGCTCGTGGCGCTCGCGCGCGGCTGCGCGCCGCTGATGACCGAAGGCGGCTCCATCGTGGCCATGTCCTACTACGGCGCCGAAAAGGTGGTGCCGCACTACAATGTGATGGGCGTCGCCAAGGCCAGCCTGGAGGCTTGCACGCGCTACCTCGCCTCCGACCTCGGCCAGCGGAAGATCCGCGTGAACTGCATCTCGGCTGGCCCGGTGCAGACCCTCGCGGCGCGAGGCATCTCCGGCTTCTCCTCGATGATGAAGCACTACGAGGCGCGCGCCCCGCTGCGGCGCTCCTGCACCACGGATGAACTGGGTGCCACCGGCGTGTTCCTCGCCTCCGAGGGCGCTGCCTCGATCACCGGCCAAGTGCTCTACGTGGACGGCGGCTATCAGATCATGGGGATGTGATCGTCGAGCTGGCCGCCAGCTTCTTCTTGTCGGACCGGTCCATCCACCACGCGATCCAGATGCAGCTCTCGTAAAGCACGAGCAGCGGCGCGCTCATCATTCCCCAGGTGAAGAGGTCCGGCGTCGGCGAGATGATCGCGGCCAGAAATAGGATGATGACCAGCGCGTAGGAGCGCGTCTTGCGCAGCGTGTTGTAGGACAGGAGACCGAGCTTCACGAGCACGATGATCACCACCGGCAGCTCGAAGGCCAGCCCCAGGCCAATGGTGAACTGCGTGACGAAGGAAAAGTAGTCGCGCACCGTCCACGAGGAGCGCATGCCCATCTCCTGCGCGTCGTGCGCCAGCCACACGAGCGCCTGCGGCAGCAGCCACGCGAAGGCCAGCGTGGCCCCGCCGAGGAACAAGCCGAAGCCCACCGCGAGCGCCGGCCAGAGCACCTTTTTCTCGGCCTTCGTGAGCGCCGGCAGGACGAACTGCGCCAGAAAATACAGCAGGAACGGGAACGCGATCACCAAGCCGCCGTAGAACGCGAGCTGCATCGAGACCGTGAACGAGTCCGCCACGCCGAGCGACTGGAGGCCGGCGCCGAACTTGTCCGGCAGGTTGCGCAGCGGCTCCTGGCAGAAGTGCATCAGGTTCTTGCGGAACACGAGGCCGCCCGTCATCGCCAGCGACAGAGCGATGGCCATCTTGATGAGCATCCAGCGCAGATCTTCCAGATGCTCGAGGAAGGGCTTCGATCCGCCGTCCTCTTCCACGTTTGGCGGCGGCGGGACGAGCGCCGGATGGGAGGAAACGGGCGTGATGGCCGAGCCGCCGTCATCGATCGCCCCAGCGGGCGAGGGCGGCAGATCATGGCGGCGCGCGGTCTTCTCGCGAAAGCGCAGCAGGAGCCGGAAGAGGAAAGTCACAGAAAGGGCGGCACGATGAACCGCTGGGTGCAAAAGGCAAAGCGTGCGCGGGTCAGCCGGCGCGTGCCTTGGAAGAAGGTAAGGGTGAAAGCGGGGACGGTCAGGCGGCCAAAGTGGACGGCGCGGTCCTTCGCGCCGCTGGCGGCGGCAAAGTCGCCTGGGTTCATCGGCGCTTCGCGCCCGCCAACGGCGCGACGGCCCGCGCCGCCCACCCCAAAGTCAAGCGCGGCGCGAATGCGCGGCGGTGACCCGGCCGTTCTTTCCCGTGGTGGTTACAGCAGCGTCCCGCGCAGCAGCACGGCGGCGGTGAGGAAATAGATGATGAGGCCGGTCACGTCCACGAGCGTGGCCACGAAGGGCGCGGAGCAGGTAGCCGGATCCACGCCTGCGCGGCGCAGCAGGAAGGGCAGCAGCGCCCCGCTGAGGCTGCCCCACAGCACCACGCCGACCAAGGAAAACCCGACCGTCAGCGCGATGAGCAGCCAGTGCTCACCGTAGGAATGGAAGATCAGCGCCCAAGCCGTGATGCGCAGGAAGCCCACGCCGCCGAGCAATCCGCCCAGCATCGTGCCGCTCACGACCTCCCGGCGCGCCACCTTCCACCAGTCGCCGAGCGTGATCTCGCGCAAGGCCATCGCGCGAATGATCAAGGTGCTGGCCTGCGAGCCGGAGTTGCCGCCGGACGAGATGATGAGCGGCAGGAACACCGCGAGCACCACGGCCTTCTCCAATTCGCCCTGGAAATAGCCCATCGCGGTGGCGGTGAGCAGTTCGCCGAGGAAAAGCACCACCAGCCAAGTGCCGCGTTTCTTGAACATCTGCCCGAGGGAAGTCTCCATGTAGGGCGTATCGAGCGCCTCCAGGCCGCCGAGCTTTTGGATGTCCTCGGTGGCCTCCTCCTCGGCCACGTCGAGCACGTCGTCGGCCGTGACCACGCCCACGAGCCGGCCACCGGTGTCGGTGACGGGCAGGATGGTGCGGTCATAGCGGCGAAACGTTTCCACCGCGAGCTCCCGGTCGTCGAAAACCATGAGCGAAGTGACGTTGTCGCGCATCAGCTCGCGCACCGGCGTGTCCAGCGGGCGGAGCAGGAACTCGCGGATGCGGATGTCGTCGAGCAGGCGGCCGGCCTCGTCGGTGACGTAGAGCACGTTGAGCGATTCCGAGTCGCGGCCCCGCTCGCGCACATAGGTCAGCGCGTGGGCCACGTCCCACTCGGCGCGGATGACCAGGAAGTCCGGCGTCATCAGGCGGCCCACCGAGTCCGCCGGATAGCCGAGCAAGCCCTGCGCGATGGTCCTCTCCTCGGGCGAAAGGAGCGCGATGAGCCGGCGCACGGCCTCGGGCGGCAGCTCTTCGAGCAGCGCGGTGCGGTCGTCGGGCGACATCTCGTTGAGGATGCCGGCGGCGGTCTCAGTTCCCATCGAGTGCAGGAGCGCCTCCTGGTCGTCGGCCTCCAGATATTCGAAGACGTCGGCGGCCAGCGCCTGCGGCAGCACGCGGAAGATGGTCACCCGCTCGTCGGCGGGCAGGTCCTTGATGACGTCGGCAAGGTCCACCGGCGGCCAGTCGGCAAACAACTCGCGGAGCTGGGTGAAGTCGCGCGCGGCGACCAGCGACTGGATTTCCGGCTGGAGGAGGCGGCCAAGCATAAGACAGACGTGAGAAGTGATAAGTGAGAGGTGAGAAGTGGGGTCGCGCCACCGGGCGTTTGTGTCGGGTTTGACACGACGACACAGGGCATCTCGCATCCGTGTCGCGCCGCTTGCCGCCCACTTGTCACCTCTCACGTTTCACTTGTCACTCGTTTGCCCCGATGCGCCGTTTCCTCCCCTTCGCCAGCGCGCTCTCGCTGCTCCTCCTCCCGGCCTGCAAGCGGCCGCTCTCCTCGGCGGCGGTCACGGCGCCGGTGATCTTCCAGGGCACGGGCCTGGAGCTGACGCCGGGGGGCGACTGGATCCAAGTGGATACCTCCCGGCTCGCCAAGGAATGGCGGCAGGACGTGTCCCAGCCGACGCTCACGCGCGGCGGCGCGATGATCACCGCGCGCATCCTCGGGCCAGGCCCCTCGGCCGAGCCGGCCGAGAAGGAGATCCGCGCGGCTTTCGAGCGTGACGTGCTGGCCGACCCCGGCTCGCTCACGCGCGAGGAGTTCACCGCGGACTCCGGCTTGAAGGGAACGATCTTCCGCCACACCCGCCACGTGAACTCCGAGGCCAGGCCGCCCGCGCACCGCCGGCTGACCTACCTTTTCAACACCAACCGCCGCCGCTGGGTGACGATCTCCGCCGAGGTGGACCCCAACGACGCAGACGAGAAGATGGTGCGCGAACTCTTCACCAAGACGCTGCGCGAGGTGCCGCTGCCCACGATCACGCCCACGCCGACGGGGAAGTGACGTCGGACTTTCCGATCCCCTGCCGCGAGCAATCTCACCCGCGGCAGGGAAGGAAAGCAACCGGATCAAGGCCCGGTGAGGCGAGCGCGGTAGAAGCGCTGCGTGGTGCCGGCGCTGGGCGTGGTATCCGTCACCGACAAGACCGCGCCGGTGCCGGTCAGCGTCGTCACCCCAGGGCTGACCTGCACAGGGGTCCACGTCACCGTGGTGAGGTCGTCCTTGGACTCGACCACATAGGTGCGTCCATTCACGCTCGAGAAGGAGATGACCGGGTTGCCCCCGGCGGGGCGATTCACGCTGGCGCGCAGCACGCTTGAGGGCACGCGCGGGTCGGTGCCGGCGAGGTATTCCTGCAGGTTGGTCTGGCCGTCGCCGTCCGAGTCCAGCGCGGCGTCGGCGGCATTCGTGGGATTCAGCCCGTTGGCGGCCTCGTAGCCGTCGGGGATGCCGTCGCCGTCGGTGTCGATGGTTGCACAGCTGTAGGTGACGAGCGCAATCGTATCCACGTTCCAGCCGGTGGCGGCGACCGACTGATCAAAGCCCAGGCGCCAGCGGAACTGCACGCTCTGGCCGTTGGCCGCGGCAGGCAGCGAGACGACCGTGGTGATCGCGGCGGAGGTGCCGGTGAAGGCTTGACGGCCGCCGATGGGATTCTGGGCCGGCGTGGACACGAGGCTTCCGGTGTAGCCGCCCTGCGCGAAGGTGCCGCCGGCCGTGAGGATGTCCTGGAAGGCACCACCGTTTACGCTGGGAATGGCGATCTCCAGCACGCCGCCGTCGTAGAAGGTGGTGGCGCTCTCAAAGGCCCAGCGGTGCCGGAAGGAAAGGTTCGCGCCGCTGGCCGGGATGGGGATGGCGGGGGAGACGAGCGAGGCCTCGCCGCCGGCGCCGCTGCCGGCGAGGTCCGGCGAGAAGGCGCTGTTGGGCGCATCCACCGGATTCGCGGTGGTGGTAATCCACGGCGTGCCAGCGATGCCGCCGGAAGCCGCGGCCGTAGTGGTGGTCCAGCCGGCGGGCAGCGCGGGCGGAGTGACGCCGTCGAAGTTCTGCAGGACGGTCGTGACTGGCGTTCCGATGCGCAGGGGATAATTCACCGTGGTGGTGCCGGAGGGGCTGGTCAGCGAGAACGTCAGCGTGAGCAGCGTGCCGCAGGGGGTGCCGGCCGGAACGCGATAGCTCAGCGTGCCGTTGCTCGTGGCGCCGGCGGCGATGGAGCCGTAGCTGGCGGTGTAGTTGCCCAGGGAAACGGTGACCGGCGAGATGGCGGCACCGGTCGGATTGGTGACCGGAACCGTGAAGACCAAGTCTTCGCCGGGGTCCGCCGAACCATTGTTGTTCCCCAGGGAATCGGAGAAGGCGATCGTGCCCAGAATGAGGTCGAGGACGAAGGACTCCGTCACGGTGATGGTCGGGTTTGTATTCGGGTTGTAAGCGGGATTAGTGGAGGTGGCGCCCTGGCCGGCGCCGCGGAGGGCGAAGCCGATGCGCGCGTCACTCGCGTCAGCCGCGCCGCCCACGCCGGCGTTGGCGGCGGCGATCACGGAATCACGAGCTTGGATGAAGGTCGGGCTGGCCACGTCCAGCTTCATCGCGTCGGTGACGATCTGCAGGGCGCGCTGGTTGCCCGCCGCGAAGCCGAGGCGGCTGATGAGGCGGGCGCGGATCTCCAGCAGCATCATGCACCACACCTCGCCGGCGTTGTGCACCTCGGAGGCGGGGTTGGCGGCGAAGGTGGCCGAGGGCGCGTAGGCGCCGTCGGTGAGATTGATCTTGGCCGAGTCGATGTCGGCCAGCGTGAGCGGATTGTGCGGCTTGCCGTTGGGCCCCACGGTGAACTTCACCGCGTAGGGGAAGCGGCGGATGCCGTAGTAGTAGTTGTCCGTGCCGAGGCTGGCCGTGAGGTTGAGCGTGACGTAGGCGCCGGCGGCATACACGCCGGCCACGTCCTCGTCGGCGGTGGCGAGGATGCAGCGCGCGTAGAAGTCCGACCAGCCCTCGCCCATGCTGACCGAGGGCTGGGTGGTGAGGCCGGAGGCATTGGCATGGAGGCGGTTGGAGGTGCCGTGGGTCATCTCGTGGATGAACACGTCGCCATCAATCGAGCCGTCCCGCTGCGGGCTGGGGGCGGTGAACAGATACATCCGCATGCGTCCGGGGGTGCCGTCGGGCTGGGTGAGGAAGTTGGCGTTGTTGGTGCCGGCGTAGTCCTGTGATTGGGCTTTCACGGCGTCACCACCCACGCCGCCGCGGCCGAAGTTGTCGGTCTGGAAGTTGCCCGCCGCCTCGGTGAAGCCGAGCTGCCACAGGCGGTCGTGGTAGCGGTTGGTCCAGAAGAAGAGGTTGGTGACGATGCCGTTGCGGAAATTCGCGTCGGTGGGGGTGCCGCTCCCGGTGCCGCCGGCGAGGGTCGGCGGCGGATTGTAGGGGAAGTCGAACACGCGCGGGCCCGAGCCGGTGACGTTGCTGTCCACCCCGTCGGGCGCGGAGATGTCCAGGCCGGCCGTCACGTTGTTGCCGATGGTGGCGTTGCCGCCGTCGGTGATCCAGCCCAGTGGGGAAGCGTTGATGTCGTCGGCGATCAGCGTGACCGACGTGCGCGGGACCGCGGTGCCCTGGATGCCGGAGCCGGGGGTGGCGTTGGTGGGCGAGAGCGGCGCCGGGCTGTCCGAAGTATAGACGCTGTAGGTGACCGGCTGGGTCTGATACTGCGTGATGTTCTTGCGCCACAGCAGCGTGCCGTCATTGGCGTCCACAAGGATGTAATAAGAATCGATCGGTCGCACGAGGCACATGGACCACGCGAGCACCACCACGCCCGGCTCGACGGGGAACCACACCAGCTCGGCGCGGGTGTCCTGGTCAAAGGGGCCGCCGGCGAGGATGTTGACGCGGCCATCCTGCTCGGCGCGGGTTGCCTTGAGGTTCGCCGGATCGACAAACACGTTCACCGTGGCGGCGGCCTTCACGATGGCCTCGGCGGCCGTCAGGCCGGGCTTGGCGGAAAGCGTGGTGGCGTCGATGCCGGGCACGAGATTGCCGGTCGTGCGCGCCAGCGCGCCCGTCGCGGTGAAGCCGGCCCGGATCGTGCCCTGGAAGACGGGGATGCCCAGCACATCCTGGCGGAATTCCACCCACGCCATGTTGCCCGCCGGGTTCGCGTAGTCGGTGAACTTCACCAGCGCCGCGACCTCCGCGGCGCTCAGGCCATACACGGCCGCCTCGCGGGTGAGGAAGTCTCGCGCGATCCCCTCGCGCGCGGCGGAGGAGGGCGCGGTGAGGAAGGCATCGGCGCCGGACACGCCCACGGCCTCGGGCACGCGGCCGGCGAGGTTCAGCTCCACCTGGAGAGTCGGGACGCGCGCCTTGAGCGCCGCGCGAGCGGCGGCCATGCTGCTGGCGAGCGCCTCCGCGGACGGAGCCGTCTGGCGCGCCCGGTAGGCGGCGCGGATGGAAGCCTTGGCGGCGGGCTCGTCCGGATCGGAAACGCGCAGGTCGTAGTTTTCAAAGGTGCGGCGCAAGCCGCGAGGATCCTTGCCGGCGTTGATTGGCGCAAATTGAGCGAAGGCAACGCTGCCGGGCAGCAGCGCGAGGAGGAGCAAGGCAGCCGCGGTGCGGCGCACGAACGAGATGGCAGGGAAACGCATGGGAGAGAAGCTGGGGAGCGCGAAGTGCCCGAAATGTCGAGAAACCCCGCTTCTGTCAATCAGATTCGACTCCAAGCCGCGGCGGCGACACCCCGGCCGAAGCGAAAGCCTGCTTCGCCCAGCCATCTGATCTCGTTTCCCATTCATGACCCCCGCGGGCCGGCCACGCGGGATCGGCAGCGAAAGCTCTCCCCGGCTTCATGCCCTTCGCGCCTGCGTGGCGAAGCCCCGGACTTTCCCCGGCGGCCGATTTTACAAGCCGCGGCGGCGCGAGGATGGCGCCGGGTCAGCCGGCCACGCGGGCCACCGGATTGCTCCACGCGCCCTCCGTGGTGCCCACGGCCTTCACGCGGAACCAGTATTTCTTGCCGCCTTCCAGGCCGGGCACGGTGACTTGGCTCTTGGTGCTCACATAGGCGCCCGGCCAGCCGCTGGCGGCGGCGGGGTCCAGCGTCCGCTGGGTGAGATAGCTCTTGGCGCGGGGCACGCGGTCCCAGGCGAGGTCGATTTCGCCCGCGTGGTCCCCCTGCGTGGCGGACACGGCGGCAGGCGCGGCCAGCTCGGCGGTGTGGCGGGCGGCGGGCTGGCGCACGTTGAATCCAGCGGTCTCGATCTTGGCGTCGTCGCCCAGGCTCTTGTCCTCCACATGGCTGGCCAGGCGCGTGAGCACGTCGTCCAGCTCGCTCTCCTTCTCATCCTGCATGGCGGTGGCGGCCTTGGCCACCTGGCGCTTCGTGAGCGCATCGGCGGCCGCGTTTTCCAAGGTCTTGGCGGCATCGCTCAGCGCGGCAGGGGTCGGGTCGGGGGTGGGAAAACGCGGCGGCATCGCCGGTAAGCTGCTTGTGGACAGCGCGGGCGAATTGAATTTTCTCCGGGATGGAGAACGAGCGCAGGTCGAGCTTGATCTTGGAGGGAGACAGGGCGGGATTTGGGGTCGAGTTGGACGGCGACGCGACCGCGTATCGCCGAGCATGGGGGCAAGGCGGGGCGCGTGCCGCCGAGCGCCCGCCGCACGAAGGCCCGCCAGCGACGGCGCGCCGGCTGCCGGGGGCGTCCGTCACACGCGGCGAAGCCGCCGAGAGGTCCGCCCCGGCCCAGTAGCCGGCGTGACGGAGCGGTCGCGTTGGGCCTGCCTCGTGCCTGGGCTGGCCCGGCCGACCCTGCGCCCTCGCGACAGCGCGCGTCAGAAGCGAAGTGTTCGATGTTCTCGCCTGACCCCTATCATTGTCATGAGTTCTATCCCAACCCCTTTTCAGGCTGCGGACCTCCAGTCAGGATCGGATAGTTGATGGTGACCGGGATGCTCGCGCCCGCCGGGATGGAGACCGATGCTGCCGAGGCCGATGGTGGCGTAGGCGCCGGAGGCAAAGACGCCATTCACGTCCTCGTCGGCTTTTTCGCATCGCATATTCCGAACGACTTCGACACCGAAGCACGCGACCAAGCAGGCGGCAGGTGAGCTGGCAGTGCCAACGTGATCGCCAAGCGCTCGAAGGGAGGCTCGCGAACGTCCCTGGAGCCAGTCTGGAACTTCCCGCGGGGACTTCTAAGTGACTACGAACAAATATCTCGGTGCCTCGCTTCTGGAGGCCCGCACCTTCCTACCGACTTTCTTTCTCGTAGTCACTTAGACTCCCCGCGGGAAGGTCGGAAGGTGCCCGTGAGCAGGTGTCGAGGTAGCCTCAGGCCATCGTGGCAACTGGCCTCGGGGAGGCGTTCAAGGGATCCTTCTGGCCGTCCAAGGCCCGGCCGATTCTGGTGAGGGCTCACTGGCTTGGATCACCATCTAGAGTGGAGAATCAGTTCTTCTTGTGGGCTTCACGCAAGGGCCGCGAGTCTCTGCGAGGGCGACCTAAGCCAGCGTCATGCACCAAGCCTCACGGCGCTCGCGCGCTGGCTTTCCCAGGCATCGACTACGGATTCAACGGCAACAAGAACCCGATCTTCGGTTCGCGGGTCGCCTATCGCGTGACCTATGGCAACGCCGGCGCCGACGCCGGCACCGGGCGCGGCGGCCACGGCCAGCTCAACGCCTCGATCATCGCCGGCTACGTGCCCGACGGTCGTTCCGCGCTGCGACCAACGGATACTTGTTCCTCGTCCCCAACGGCGGGCAGTCCGTTTTTGCCAACACGAACCTGCCAGCCGCGACCCTCTGGCCCAGCGCGATCGCGCTCCTGCCGTATTGGGACGATCTCGATCTCAGCACCACCGGAGGCGGCATCTACACCAACACCGTCGGCACCGCCCCGAACCGCCAGTGGATCGTGGAATGGCGCGGGCGCGCGCATACCTCGACGGCTTTCCACCGTCCAGACGCTCAACTTTGCCATCGTCCTGACGGAGGGCGTGTTGGGCTTCCAATCGGAAAAGAATCTCGGTGCGTCGCGGAGCGACGCCTGCGGCAGGCTCGCCCCGTCCTTGCGCCCAAGCCTTCGGCAAGCGTCGCTCCGCGACGCGGCTGGCGTGGGGGCGGGGTCCGGGGGTTGGAAACCCCCGGCTACCGGCAGGCGTCGCTCCGCGACACGCGTGGGCTCACCGAGCTACCTGGTCGCACACACGTAGTGCCGCGTCG
>CALMOL010000318.1 GCA_937871685.1 uncultured Verrucomicrobiota bacterium | reverse complement strand
GCGCACGGAGTCGGCGAGCTGCGCGTGCCGGCGGGCCGCCTCGGGATCAAGCTCGGCCAGCGCGCGGCGGCGCTCGAAGGCGGCAGCCTCGTCGGCGGGCGCCGCGGCGAGCAGCTCGCGGCCGCGGACGAGGCGGCGGTAGCGCTCGGAGTTCGCCAGCACCACGAGATACGCGGCCTCCAGCGCCGCTCCGCCCAGCCAGACCACCGGCTCGACGAAGCCGAGCGCGGCCACGCCGAGCACGGCGAGCGCGTTGACGGGCAGCGGGCCGACCGCCGTGAACGCGACCTTCTCCCAAAACGCGGCCTTGAGGTAACGCAGCATCGGCAGAGGCGTCAGCGCCGGGATCGCTGCCAGGATTGGAGCAGGTTGTTGATGACCTCGGCGCGCGCGGGCTCCACCGTCACGGGCGGATCGGGCCGCAGGCCGAAGCGCGCGAGCTGGACGAAGGGGCTCTCGGGAAAGCGCACCGGCACGCTCGGGTTGCCCGGCCGGAAGCCGTGCGTGAGCGCCTCGCGCTGCACCGGCTCGGTGAGGAGGAAGTCGAGGAACGCTTGCGCGGCCTTGCGCTGGGCGGGCGAGGACCATTCCACGTCGAGGACGTAATACGGGTTGTCGCTCCACAGATTGCGCGGCGGGTAGGAGACACGCAACTCGCCCCAGCGGCCCTCGGCGTTGCGCAGATAATCGATGGCCACGCTCTCATACACGCACAATCCGTCGAAGGTCGAGGGGCCGCGCAGCACCATGTCGCGCATCATGTTGCCGGTGGAGTTCGCCATGCCGGTGACGGCGTTCTCGAACTTTCCCATCCACGCTTGGAAGCCGGGATCGAGGATGTCTTTCAGCACTAGGCCGCGGTCCTTGCCGTGGAAGTCGGCTGCCATCAGCACGAGGGTCATGAGGCCGGAGTTGGACTGCGCCGGGTTGGCGTGGCCGAACTTGAACAAGCCCCACTCGGGCTTCTTGGCAATGGCGTCCCAGCCGCCCGGCTCGGCCAGCGCCTGCGCGAGCGTCTTGAATCCGACGGCGCCATACTTTGCGACGAACGCGTCGTGCCGCTCGGCCCACAGCACGAACACCATCGGAGAAAGCGCGAGCAGCTCCTCGCGGAGAATGGGCGACCCGCTCCCGCCGCGACGCGCCTGCCATTCCTGGAGAAACACGTCCTTGTAGAGCGAGGAAGCCGGCGTCCAGGCGTGGATGCGCTTGTCGCCCTCGAGCACCTTCTGCGCGCCTTCGAGCGATCCCATCGGCAGGAGGTTCACGCGGATGCGCGCGCCCCCCGGCGTCTTGGCGAATGCCTCCACCGCGCCGCGCAGCCAGCGCTCCTTCTCGGTGCCGTAGGCGACGCCGATCTCCACCTCGGCCCCGGCCGCTGGCGCGGTCGCGGCCGGGCCGGATGCGACGGGCGCGGAAGCCGGCCGGTCGCCGCCGTATTTCTGCCACAGGAGCCAGCCGGTGCCGCCGAGCAGCAGGGCAACGAAGGCGAGGATCACGGACTGGCCGAGGCAGGTCAGGCGCGGTGCTTCGGGTGGGGCGGGAGCGTTCATG
>CALMOL010000317.1 GCA_937871685.1 uncultured Verrucomicrobiota bacterium | reverse complement strand
CGCCAATCCCCCGCCCGCGCGGGATTCCACCTCGAGGTCGGGCAGCAGGGACAGCCACGGCCGGTCCGGGTGGTGCAGCACGCGCACGGCCTCGCCGGGCTGAAATTCCCGCCATGCCTCGGGCCGGACGATGGCCTCGTGCGAATGCTCGTTGCCGAGGGCCTCGCGAAACGAAAGGTCGCGGCGGGCCAGTTCAACCGAGCCCCGCGAAGGAGTCGTTCACGCCCGGCTCGCGGCCATGGCGCGCGACGAACTTGGCGCGCTGCTCCCAGATGAATTCCTGCATCGCGTCCAGCGTGTCTGGCGCCCGCCCGCGCAGCCACCCGAAGCGCGGGGCGAAGTCGGGGCAGAGCCCGAACGAGTCCATGACCGCCTGCTCGCGCCCGGCCGCGCTCATCATTCCCGAGATCAGCACCGCTTCCGGCGGCGGAGGGCGGCCGGTGGCCGGGAGCCTCACCCGCAGCACGTCCTCGCCGCGCGTCCACGATTCCTCCGGCGGCGGCCAGCCCACCTTGCAGAAGCCGGTCGTGGGCACGTAGAGGTTCAGCTCGATGTCCCACCACGCGCAGCGAACCAGGCGGGCGCATTCCGCGTGGGTCATCCCCGCCTGGAACAGGGCGACGGAGCGGGCCGGCGTCGTCATGCGCGTGGCCGCGACCGGAGGCTAGCGCGCCGCGACGGCCTCGCGCGCGGCGCGGCGACGGCGCAGTTCCATCGCCCACAGCGCGGCGATGGTGAGCGCGTCGCTCGCGTAATGGAAGTTCCGCACGCCGCCGAGTTCGGGCGGGTTGAGCGTCGGCTCGAGGATCGCGCGCGCCTGGGCCACGCCCAGCGGGTCGGCCGGCGGCGGGGCAAACTTCTTCACCAGCTCCAGCGCCGCGAAGCGCTGCCGGCTCGTGTCCGCGATGGCGTCCATGTTCTTGAAGGCGAAGAACGCGAAGAGCACCGTGACCAGGGCCGTGGTCAGGGGATCGGCCCGCTGCCGCTGCGAGGCAAAGGCGAGCAGGCCGCCGATGACGATCACGTAGAGCGTCCAATACCATTGCAGCGCGTTGGAGCGCTCGAAGTAGAGCTGGATCAGCTCGGCGTAGGTCATGGCGGCAGCATAGGCGCGAACCCCGCGCCGTCATGCGGCTCACTGCGGCCATCCGCCGATGGGCGGGATCGCCTCCACGGCGCGAAGGCTCTGGTTGACGCGCGGCAGGTTGGCCCGGAGCCAGTCGGCCAGGTCCAGCGCGGCGCGCGGCCCGTAGGCGCGGTGGCCGTAGAGGACGGCCACGCCCATGCCGTCGCGCAAGACGACCCGCGCGCAGGTGAGCTCGCTGGTGCCGGGCCGGTTGAACGTGACCGACACGAAGTGCTCGGCCGGCCGGCCCGCGGCCGCCGGCGCCGTCTCGGTCTTGAGGAGGGTGCCCTGGTTGCGCTGGTAGGCCTGCGCGATGGCCTTGGCCGTGGCGAGCAAGGCGGCCTCGTCGCGGACCTGCGGGTAATAGACGACCGTGACCATGTCGCTCCACCGCTGGAGGTCTTCCTGGCCGCGCGGCGTCAGCTCGCGCATGTTGGCGTTCCGCCAGCGGTAGAAATAAGGCACGCCGCCGAAGGTTACCATCGGCCCGGCCGCGGGCGCGGCGTTGCCGGACGGCACGGGCATGACGGGGACCGGGGCGGCGAGCGAGGGGTCGTTCTTCACGGCCGGCTTTTGCTGGGCCGGCGCCCCTCCCGCGAGGGCGAGCGAGGCGAGGAGGACGAGGGAAATGGACTGGAGGGAGGGCATAAGCTTGTGCCACTGAAACGTCCCGTGGAGCCGCCTCGCGCGGGTGCGAAAACTGACACGCGGGCCATGCCCCGGAACGCGCTGCTTCCTTGCCCCGGACCGGCTTCGCCGCGAGAATCCCCGGTGTCAAAACCTGACCTCGCCGCGAAGCTGGAGATCCTCGCGGACGCGGCGAAATACGACGCTTCCTGCGCGTCGTCCGGCACCACCAAAAGGGACGCGCGCTCGGGCGGGATCGGCTCCACCACGGGCGCCGGCATCTGCCATTCCTACACGCCGGACGGCCGCTGCGTGTCGCTGCTCAAGGTGCTGCTCACGAACTACTGCGTTTACGATTGCCTCTACTGCATCAACCGCGCCTCGTCCGGCGTGCGGCGGGCGCGCTTCACGCCCGAGGAAGTGGTGCAGCTCACGCTCGACTTTTATCGGCGCAACTACATCGAGGGCCTCTTCCTCTCCTCCGGCATCATCCGTAGCCCGGACTACACCATGGAGCAGGTGGTGCGCGTGGCGCGCACGCTGCGCGTCGAGCACCAGTTCCGCGGCTACATCCACCTCAAGACGATCCCCGAGGCCTCGCCCGAGCTGATCGAGCAGGCCGGCCGCTGGGCCGACCGCATCTCGATCAACGTCGAGCTGCCCACGCCGGCCGACCTCGCCCAGCTCGCGCCGGAGAAGAACCTCGCGCGCATCGACCAGTCCATGCAGGTCATTCAGGCGCGCATCGCGCAGGGCAAGGCCGAGCGCGCCGAAAGCCCCCGCGCGCCCGCCTTCGCGCCGGCCGGCCAGAGCACGCAGATGATCGTTGGCGCCACGCCCTCGCCGGACGCCGACGTGCTCGCGCGCGCCGACCAGCTCTACCGCCAGCGGAAGCTCAAACGCGTGTATTACTCCGCGTTCTCGCCGATCCCGGACGCCTCGCGCCACCTGCCCCTCCTCGCGCCGCCCTTGGTGCGCGAGCACCGCCTTTACCAAGCCGACTGGCTGCTGCGCTTCTACGGCTTCTCCGTGGGCGAGCTGACCACGCCGGCCGCGCCCGACCTCCGGCTCGACGTGGACCCGAAGATGGCTTGGGCGCTGCGCCACCGGGAGCATTTCCCCGTGGACCTGAACCTCGCGCCGCGCGAGCTGCTGCTGCGCGTGCCCGGCCTCGGCGTGCGCAACGTGGACCGCATCCTGCGCGTGCGCCGCTGGCACCGCCTGCGCCTGGATGACCTCCTGCGCCTGCGCGTGCCGATGAAGAAGGCGCTCCCCTTCGTCGCCGTGGCCGACCACACCCCGCACCGCCTGGAAGCCGCCGGCGCGCTGCGCCTGCTCGCCCCGCCCGCCGACCAGCTCGACCTCTTCGCCCCCGCGCCCGCCAGCGTGCGCTCGGGCGAGCTGTGACCCCGCCCCGTCCATGAAACGAAGCATCGCCCACCTCGCGCTGGTGGTGAACGACTACGACGAGGCCATCCGGTTCTACACGGAGAAGCTCGATTTCGTCCTGCTGGAGGACACGCCGCAAAGCCCGACGAAGCGCTGGGTTCTGGTCGCGCCGCCGGGCGCGGAAGGGTGCTCCCTGCTGCTCGCCAAGGGCGTCGGCGACGAGCAGCGCAGCCGCATCGGGAACCAGACCGGCGGCCGCGTGTTCCTGTTCCTTCGCACCGACGACTTCCCGCGCGACTACGAGCTCCTGCGCGGCCGGGGCGTGAAATTCATCCGCGAACCCAAGACGGAGGACTACGGCACGGTGGCCGTGTTCGAGGATCTCTACGGCAACCTTTGGGACTTGGTCGAGTTCCACCGCGCCGCGTAAGCCGACCTTGATGGAACAGATCACCTTCGCCCCCACCTTCGCCGGTTGGCAGCGCGCCGCGCGGCGGGCGCTCGCGCGCGGGATCGCGCCGGAAGCGGTTGCGTGGGAGGAACTGGGCGACGACCAGCCCTCGCTGGGAATCTTCGGCGAGGAGGCCGACGACAGCGGCGTGGACGTGAGTGCGTTCCGCGTGCCGCGGAGCTTCGTCGCGCTGGCCGAGAGCGTGGCGTGCCACCGCGATCCGCGGCGCTGGGGATTGCTCTATCGCGCCCTGTGGCGGCTCACGCACGGCGAGCCGCGCCTGCTCGACCTCGCGGTGGACCCCGACGTCCATGCGCTCGAGGCGATGGAGAAGGCCGTGCGCCGCGAGGTCCACAAGATGCGCGCCTTCGTGCGCTTCCGAGCCGTGGCGCACGAGGGCGCGGAGTGGCACGTCGCGTGGTTCGAGCCGGAGCACCACATCGTGGAAAGGAACGCTCCCTTCTTTCGCGACCGCTTCGCCGGGATGCGCTGGTCCATCCTCACGCCCGACCGCTGCGCGCACTGGGACGGCGAGCACCTTTCCATCACCGCGGGCGTGCCGCGCTCCGAGGCCCCGAGCGCGGATGCCGTGGAAGGGCTGTGGCGCACCTACTACGGGAACATCTTCAACCCAGCCCGCGTGAAGACGCGCGCCATGCGCAAGGAGATGCCCAAGCGGTATTGGAAGAACCTGCCCGAGACCGCCATCATCCCCGCGCTGCTCGCGCGCGCGCCCGTTCGCGTGGAACGGATGATCGCCGCCAGCGACGCGCAGGTCGTCCGTCCCGAGGAATGGGAGCTCGCCCGGCCGCCGGCGGGCGCCGACTGGGACGCGCTGCGCGACGCCGCGCACTCCTGCCGCGCGTGCCCGCTGTGGCACGACGCCACGCAGACCGTCTTCGGCGAGGGCCCGCGCCCGGCCGGATTGATGCTGCTCGGGGAGCAGCCCGGCGACCAGGAGGACCGCGCGGGCCACGCGTTCGTCGGCCCGGCCGGCAAGCTCCTCGACGCCGCGCTGGCCGAGGCCGGCATCGAGCGCGGCGGCGCGTATCTCACGAACGTGGTGAAGCACTTCAAGTGGGAGCCGCGCGGCAAGCGCCGGATGCACCGCACGCCCGGCGAGCGCGAGGCCCGCGCGTGCCGCCCGTGGCTGGAGGCCGAGCTGCGCATCGTCCAGCCGCGCGTCGTCGTGTGCCTCGGCGCGACCGCGGCGACGGCGGCCTTCGGTCCCGGCGTGCGCGTCGCGCGTGACCGGGGCGAGTTCCGGCCATCGCCGCTCGCGCCGCACACGCTGGTGACGTGGCACCCTTCCGCCCTGCTGCGCGCGCCCGATCCCGACACGCAGGCGCGGCAGCGGGCCGAGTTCGTCGCCGACCTGCGCGCGGCCCTGCGCCGGCGGGAGGAAACGCGCGCGGCGTGACACCGCGTTGTGCCGGTCGCCGCGCCGGGGCAGGATGGGCGATGAATCCCGCTGAATCCGTCTTTGGATCGCTGAAGGCCGCCTACCGCGAGCTGGCGGAGGACCAAAAGCGCTCGCTGCTCAAGCACCTGGAAAAGAACGAGCGCGAGGACTTCGACGAGCTGGTCGTCCTCGCCGGCCTGGACCGCGGCTACCGGGCGCAAGCGGTGGCGGAGCGCCGCGACACGCGCGTTCGCCTGCGCATCGACGAGGCTCTCACGCGCGAGGGCAGCGAGGAGCTGCTGCTCTTCGCGGCGCGGGGATTCTTCCATTTCGTGCGGCCGGACTTCGTCGAGGCGCTCAACGCGCTCGTGCGCGAGCGGCACGCCCAAAGCGAGCCCCTGGACGCCGAGTCCCTGCTGGCATCGCTCGTTTCGCGCGTCGGCGCCAAGAAGGGGTGGCCGTTCTTCGCCGCCGCCGTGCGCGCGGACCTGGATGCGTTCCTGCTCGCGGACGAAGCCGACGGGGAGGACGAGGGAACCAGCTGGGCCAACGACGCGCGCGACCTCGAGGAGCTTTGCGCGGCGCTTCAGGACGGGATCGCCCAGGTCGCCGCCGCGCAGGAGGTGGACCTGGAGGAACTCCAGGCGACCTTCGACGAGGCGCTCGACCTCGGCGCGGCGCTGCGGGCGGACTTGCTCGCGGCGGCGAGGGAGAGCGGCTTCGAGACCGAGCCGTGGCAGGACGTGGCCGGGCTGAAGAGCTACGCCGCCGCCTTGGCGACGCATCGGGCCGCGCAGGATTCGCCGCCGGCCGGGCCGGACGGTGCGCGGTGATTTTGCGCCTCGCGCCGGCGGCCGGTCACATCACGCGGTCCGCGAGCGGGCGGCCGGCTTCCCACGCGCGGAGGTTGGCGAGGAAGTGGCGCACGAGGCGCTCGGCCTCGTTGGCGTGGCCGCCGCCGGTGTGGGGGCAGACGAAGCAGTTCGGCGCGGCCCACAGCGGGTGCTCGGGCGGCAGCGGCTCGGGATCGGTCACGTCGAGGTAGGCGGCGTCGAGCCGGCCAGAGGCGAGCGCGGCGAGGAGCGCGTCCTGGTCCACGGTGGGGCCGCGGCCGATGTTGTAGAAGCGCGCGCCGGCCTTCATCCGGGCAAAGCGCTCGGCGCCGAAGTAACGGATGGTCTCGGGGCTTTCGGGCAGGATGTTCACGACGTGGTCGGCGACCGGCAGCATCTCGTCGGCCTGGGCTTCGGCGACCATCTCGATGGGCTCGTCGCCGCGCGGGCGGCGGCGCACGCCGACGAGGCGCATCCCGAGCGGGGCGAGGATCTCGGCCAGGCGCTCGGCGATCGCGCCGTAGCCGTAGAGCAGCGCGGTCTCGCCGCCGAGCAGGCGCGAGGCGAGGCGGCGCTCGTGGTAGGGCCAGGGGCGCTCGCCCCACTGGCCGCGGAGCGACTGCGGGAGCTGCCGAGCGAGGGCGAGGATCATCGCGGCAAGGTGCTGGGCGCACGGCTCGTTGAAGACGTGCGAGCTCGTGGTGAGCGCGAGGTTATTCCCCGCGCAGAACGCGCGGAAGTCCGGACGGTCGTAGCGCGTGTAGCCCGCGGTGGTGAGGTGGACCCAGCGCAGCCGCGGGGCGCCCCCGCCCATGATGGCGGCGGGGTCTGGCTGGCCGAAGACCACCTCGGCCTCGGCGAACTGGGCGTCGGTGGGCGAGGAGCGCAGCACGGAGGAGGCGCGCTCGGCCGCGAGCAGCAGCGGGTGCGGCTGGGCACCGGCGCGGAGGATTTCCATGGCCGGCTCGGGGAAGCCGGCGTTGGACCAGATGCGGAGGGGTTCGGGCATGGAGGAAGATGCGGCGAAATGCGCGGCGTTCACCACATCGTCTTCGCCGCCCGCTCGGGCCACTCGCGGTCGTATTCCGCGGCGTCGATGCGGCCCGCGGTCAGGTCGGCGTTGATTTGGCCGGGCGTGGGCAGCGCGGCCAAGTCCAGGTGGAGCGCGGGATTCCACAGGTCGGCGCGGACCACGGCGCGGGCGCACTGGTAATAAACGGCCTCGATGGTGATCACGATCACGCTGCGCGGCGCGCTCCCGTCCACGGCGAAGGACGCGAGCAAGTCCGGCTCGACCGAGAGATGGGCGCGGCCGTTCACGCGCAGCGTGGTGCCGGAGCCGGGCAGCAGGAAGAGCAACGCCACGCGCGGGTCGCGCACGATGTTGCGCAGCGAATCCGTGCGGTTGTTGCCGCGGCGGTCGGGGAGCAGGAGCGTGCGGTCGTCCGGGACGCGCACGAGCTGGCCGGGGCGGTCGCCGCGCGGGGAGCAGTCGAGCCCCTCGGGGCCGGCCGTGGCCAGCGTGGCGAAGGGCGACGCCTCGATCAGCGCGCGGTAGGCGGGCGTGAGGCGGTCGGTTTCCTTGGCGAGCGAGGCTTCGCCGGGAAGGCCGTAGAGGGCTTCCAACTGCTCGACGGTGGTGATCGTCGTCATGACGGCGGCAAGGTTTTCTGGCTTGGCGCGGAGGGAAAGGGGCGTTTCGGCTTATGTTCGCCGATGTCCTTTCGTTTCCGCACCCTCGCGCGCTGGGTGCTTGGCCTGGGGTTCATCGCGGCCGGAATTCCGCACCTCACGGCGACGGACTCCTACCTGCCGGTCATGCCGCCGTGGCTGCCGTGGCCCCGGGAGCTGGTGCTCCTCAGCGGCGCGGGGGAAATCCTCGGCGGCCTCGGCGCGCTGTGGCCCCGGGAGCGCGTGCGGAGCGCGGCCGGCTGGGGCTTGGTGGCGCTGCTCGTGGCGGTGTTTCCGGCGAACCTCCACATGGCGCTGCACGACGTGCCGCTGGGAGGCCGGCACCTTTCCCCGGCGGTGCGCTGGGGGCGGCTGCCCTTCCAAATCGTGTTCATCGCGTGGGCGTGGTGGGCGACGCGGCCGGCGAAATCGGCGGACGCACCGCGGGGCGCAGGAGCGAAGTGAGGGAGTCCGCGCCCTCCTCGTGATCGACCGCATCACCTCCTTCTTCCACCGCCTGCGCCATCGCTGGAGTCGCTCGGAATGGGCGGTGCGCCTCTTTGGCCTGGAAGCCTCGGAGGACACCGGCGAGGAACCCGGCCTGCTGCTCATCCAAATCGACGGGCTCGCGCGCGGGCAGTTGGAGGCCGCGATGGCCGCGGGCCAGATGCCGTTCCTGCGCCGCCTGCTCGAGCGCGACGGCTACCAGGCGCACAACTGGTATCCCGGCCTCCCAAGCACCACGCCCGCGGTGCAGGCGGAAATCTACTACGGCATCCACGCCGGGGTGCCGGCCTTCCAGTTCCGCGACCGCGACCGGAACGAGATGAACGACATGTTCGACCCGGCCTGGGCGCGGAAGTTCGAGGCGGACTTCCATTCCCGCGCCGAGGGACTGCTGGAGGGCGGCTCGTCGTGGTCGAACATCTACTGCGGCGGCGCTCGACTCGAGGAGAGCCACTTTTGCGGCGCGAGCCTGGGCTGGGACGACCTTTGGCGCTCGGGCAAGCCGGGACGCTTCGCGCTCTTCCTGCTCGCGCACCTGCCCTCGGCGCTGCGGATGCTCGGGCTGGCCATCGTGCAGGTGGGCGTCGGCGTGCCGCTGGCGCTGTGGGGGATCATCCGCGGCGAGTCGCCGCACGAGGAGCTGCGGCTGGTGCTCTCGCGCACGCTGGTGGGCGTGGCGCTGCGGGAGTTCCTGACGATGGGGCCGAAGGTGGACCTCGCGCGCGGCCTGCCGGTCATCCAGCTCAACTTCCTCGGCTACGACGAGCTTTCGCACCGGCGCGGCCCCGCCTCGCCCTTTGCGCACTGGTGCCTGAGCGGCATCGACGGCGCGGTGCGACGCCTTTGGAACGCGGCGCAGCGCTCGCGGCGGCGCGACTACTCGGTGTGGATCTATTCCGACCACGGCCAGGAGCGCGTGCGCTCCTTCGTCACGGAGGTGGGGGAAGGCGGCGTGGGCAAGGTGATCCAGGAGGCGTTGGACGCGGAATACGCCGGCGAGAAGCCGCCGCCGTTCACGGTCTCGACGCTCGGGCCGGTGGGGCACCTGTATTTTTCCACGCCGCTCGGCGATGACCGCCTCATGGCGCTCGCGCGCCGGTTGGTCACGGCGAAGAACTTCCCCGTGCCCGGCATCCTGCGGCGCGATGCGGAAGGCGCGGTCACCTGGCACCACGCCGGCGGCGAGACCGCGGTGCCGGACCCGGCGGGGGAACGGGTCCCCCGCCACGCGCCGGAGGTGCGCGCGGAATTGGCGCGCGACCTCGCGGCGCTCGCGGAAAACCGGCACGCCGGCGACCTCGTCCTGCTCGGCTGGCAGACCGACGGCGACCTGTGGACCTTCGCGCCGGAGCGCGGCGCGCACGCCGGCCCCGGCTTGGAGGAAACGCGCGGCTTCCTCCTCGTTCCGCCCGCCACCAAGCTGCCGCCGGGGGCGGAGATCTTCATCCGGCCCGAGGGATTCCGCGCCGCCGCCCGCGCGCACCTCGGGCGCGAGGATTTTCCCCACGCCGACATCGCCGCGCCGTCCGCCCGCACGCGGCGCGGCCTGCGCGTGCTGTGCTACAACGCCCACTCGTGTATCGGCATGGACGGGCGGGTGTCGCCGGGCCGCATCGCGCGGATGATCGCGCGGCACGCGCCGGACTTCGCCGCGGTGCAGGAGCTGGAGCACGGCCGCGCGCGCTCGCGCGGCGAGGACCAGGCAGCCGAGCTGGCGAAGCGCCTGGGCTGGCAATCGGTCTTTTGCGCGGCGGTGGACCACGGCGCGGAGCGCTACGGCCACGCGCTGCTCTCGCCGCGGCCGGTCGAGACGGTGAAGGTCGGCGCGCTGCCGGGCGACCCAGAAGCCTGGCATGTGGAGCCGCGCGGCGCGATCTGGGCGCGGGTGAACTGCGACGGCGCCACCGTCAACGTCGTGTCGGCGCACTTCGGCCTCAGCGCGAAGGAACGGCTCGCGCAGATGGAGGCGCTGCTCGGCCCCGATTGGCTCGGCCCGGTGCTCGGCTCCGAGCCGGTGATCCTCTGCGGCGACTTCAACTGCACCGCGAACTCGCCGCCCTACCGCCTCGCCACGGAAAAAAAGCTGCGCGACGTGCAGGCGTCCGGCGGCGGGCGGCGCGCGCTCAACACCTTTCCCTCGGTGCGGCCGGCGGTGCGGATCGACCATGTTTTCGTTTCCGACCATTTCGTCGTGGAGCGCGTGGACGTGACGCGCGACGCGCTGGCCCGCGTGGCGTCCGACCACCTGCCGCTGGTGGCGGACCTGCGGATGGAATCGAAGTAACCCCGTTGCGCAGTCTGCGCGGCGCCGCGACGGTCACGTTCCATGAGCGCCCACGGCCATCCCATCCCCCGCGGCGGAACGAAGGCATGATCCCGGCGGCCAAATCCCGTTGGGCGCGCCGCGCGGTGCGGCTCGGCCTTGCGTCCTTCGCCGCCGCGCTCCTGGCGGCGGAGGCACCGCCGGCCTTCGCGCCGCTGGAGGAAAAGAAGTGGGACGCGCTCTCGCAGCGCGAGACGGGCCGGCGTGGCGCGGAGGCGCTCGCGTTCAAGCCGGAGCGCTGGCTCCACGGCGAGTCGGGGCATTTCATCCTCCACTACCGCCGCGTCACCGAGGCGCGCCGCGTGGCGCCGGAGATCGAGTATTACCTGTGGTGGGTGGCGCGCGCGCTGGGGGCGACGCCCGACCGATACGCCAGGAAGTCGCACGTCTTCATCTTCGAGGACGAGAAGGAGTGGACCGAGTTCAAGGCGCAGGCCGGCCTGACGCCCTGGGCCAGCTCCATCGCGATTGGCGACGAGCTATATCTTTCCATCCGCGAGGCGCAGACGGGACTGTTTCATTCCAAAACGCTCGCGCACGAGACCGTCCACGCGGTGGTGGCGCGTTTGTATCCGGGCCGGCGCTGGCCCAAGTGGCTGAACGAGGGCTACGCCGAGTCCGCCGGCAAGGCCTCCGCCGCCGCGCGCATGGGCCAGTGGCCGGGCAACCCACCCACGCGCCTGCCGCAGGGCGACTACCCGCTCGACGAGCTGCTGCGCGCCAAGCCCGGCGCCGATGCGGACACGGTGAGCGTGCATCGCTTCTACCGCTCCTCGGAGCGCCTCGTGCGCTTCATCCTCGCGGAGATCGGTCCGGAGCGCCTCCCCGCCTTCGTGGATCGCCTGCTGGACGATGGCGACTTCGGCGCGGCGCTGGTCGCCACCGCGCCGGAGAAATACCCGAGCTATCCCGCCTTCCTCGCGCGCTGGGAGCGGTGGAAATCGCTGAACCCTTGAGGATCACCGCCCGGCCTCGACGCCGGCACGGTCCAGCGCCTCGCGCACGGCGCGCGTCAGCTCCTCGCCGCGGAAGGGCTTGGGCAGCAGCATGAATTCCGCCGGGCCGCCGGCCGCCGCGCCGCCGTCCAGCGCCACGTGCTCGCCGTGGCCGGAGATGTAGAGCACGCGCAGGCCCGGCCGCCGCGCCGTGAGCTGGCCAGCCAGGGCGTGGCCGTTCAGGCGCGGCATCACCACGTCGGTGACGAGCAGTTGGAGACCCGGCCCGCAGTCGGCCGCCACCGCCAGCGCCTCCTCGCCATCGGACGCGCAATGGACCTCGTAGCCCTGCGCCTCGAGGAGCTCGACCATCAGCGTGCGCAGGATCTCCTCGTCCTCCACCACCAGCACGCTCTCGCGCGCGCCCGCGGGCAGCTCCGGCAGGGCCGGCGGCGCGGTCTCGGGCGCGGGCGCCGCGCGCTCGGCCAGGGGAATGAACACGCGGAAGGTCGCGCCGAGGCCCGGCGTGCTCTCCACCGTCACGTCGCCGTTAGAGTTGCGCACGATGTCGCACACCGTCGAGAGGCCCAGGCCGGTGCCGCGCCCGCGCTCCTTCGTGGTGAAGAAGGGCTTGAAGACGCGCTCCTGGGTGGCGGCGTCCATGCCGTGGCCCTCGTCGCGCACCGTCAGCAACGCGTAGAATCCCGGCGGCAAGTCTGGCGAAGGGGAGGCGTTGCCGTCCTCGGAAGGGAGGCGCGTCATGCCGGTGGAAACGTGCAGCTCGCCGCCGTGCGGCATGGCGTCGCGCGCGTTGAGGGCGAGGTTCATCACCACCTGCCCCAGCTCGCCGGGGTCGGCCGTGACCATCACCGGCGCGGGCGCAAGCTGGAGCGAGAGGTGGATGTCCTCGGAAATGAGCCGGCGCAGCAGGTAGCCGGTTTCCTTGGCCACGAGCGAGAGGTCGAAGGTCTGTCGCTCGAGCGGCTCCTGCCGGCAGAAGTTGAGGAGCTGGCGCGTGAGGCCTTCGGCGCGCTCGCCGGCGCGCAGGATCTGCTCGACCAGCGGGCCGGCCGTGCTTCCGGCGCCCAACCGGCGCTGGAGCAACTGCGCGTAGCCGAAGATGGCGGTGAGGAGGTTGTTGAAGTCGTGCGCCACGCCGCCGGTGAGGCGGCCGATGGATTCCATCTTTTGCGCCTGCCGCACCTGCTGCTCGAGGAGCCGGCGCACCGAGAGGTCTTGCACGGTGCCGATGAAATAGCGCGGTTCGCCATCCGCATCGCGCACCGCGCGGAGATGCCCCTGCACCCACACCGTCGTGCCATCCCGCCGCCGCAGCTCGGCCTCGCGCGCATCGGCCGCGGCGCTGGCCGGCTCGCCGCCGCGCCCGGGCGTGATGGCCGCGGCCGCGTGGGCCAGGAAGACGGCGCGGCCGGCATCATCGGGGTAGGCTTGGCGCGCGGCGTCCGGCCCGGCCGCGAGGAGTTCGGCCGACGACGCGTGGCCGAGCATCCGCGCGAAGGCGGGATTAGCGTCCAGGAAGGAGCCATCGGGCGCGAGGCGCACCATGCCGATGGCGGCGTGGTCGAAGAGCGCGCGCAGGATCTGCTCGGTCTCGGCCGCCTGCGCGGCGGACTCGGCCAGCGCGGCGCGAGTGCGCTCCTCGGCGATTCGCGTCTCGGCGAGGGCTCGCTCGGCCGCGAGTCGCTGTCGGCGGTAGGCCAGCCACAGCGCCACGAGGAAGCCGATGCCCGCGCCAAGGGCTGCGGCGGTGGCGCTGAACTCCAGCAGCCCGCCGCCCTCCCCGGCCCCCACGACGAGCAGGGGGAGGAGCAAGGCGCCGAATCGGGGGTTGCCTGCCCGCCGGCGTCGGGGTAGGCCGTGCGCCCGCCGGCGCCGCAGTCGCGCCGTTTCAGCGGGTTCCACAAGGAATTTCATGAATGAGGCGCGCGCCATCCTGCCACCGGCCCCCGCCAGCCGGCAATCGGCAATTATGACGCGTCGCCAGCCCGGCCGCGCCGCGCTCGTGCTCCTCGGCTGCACGCTCCTGTGGGGCGTGAGCTTCCCGCTGGGCAAGGCGCTGGAGATCACCCAGCGCGCGGCGCTGCCGCCGGGCACGTCGTCGTGGTTCCTCGCGGCCTCGTCGCTGACGATCCGCTTCGGCCTGGGCGCGCTGGTGCTGCTCGCATGGTGCTGGCCGACGCGGCGCGAGTGGACGCGCGCGGAATGGTCGCAGGGCGTGGGCGTGGGCCTCTTCGGCGGCGCGGGCATCCTGCTGCAGATGGATGGCCTGGCCCGCACGGACGCGTCCACGTCGGCCTTCCTCACCGCGGCCTACTGCGTGGTGCTGCCCCTGCTCGTGGCCGTGCGCGACCGCCGGGCGCCGGAGTGGCGCGCGCTGGGCTGCTGCCTTCTCGCCGCGCTCGGCACGGCGGTGCTCGCGCGCTGGGATTGGAACACGATGCGCCTGGGCCGCGGCGAGACGGAAACGCTGCTCGCCTCGATGTGCTTCGCCGGGCAGATCCTGTGGCTGGAGCGGCCCCGCTACGCCGGTTGCCGCGCGGAGCATTCCACGCTGGTGATGTGCTCGGTGACGACCGCGCTCTGCCTGCCGGTGGCGCTCGCCACGCAGCGATCGCCGGGGGAATGGGCCGCGAGCCTCGCCGCGCCGGGCGCGTGGGCGCTGCTGCTCGCGCTCGCGCTGGGTTGCACCGCGGCCGTTTACACGCTGATGAACCGCTGGCAGCCGCACCTGCCCGCGACGCAGGCCGGGCTGCTGTATTGCGCCGAGCCGGTGTGGGCGAGCCTGCTTGCGCTCGCGCTGCCGGCGTGGCTGGGCGCTTGGGGCGGCTTCGTGTATCCGAATGAGACGCTGACGGTGCCGATGCTCGGCGGCGGTGCGCTCATCCTGCTGGCAAACGTGCTGGTGCTCCCGCGTCCGCCGCGGCCGGCGGCCCCGTAAACGGGAACGCGCCCGCCGCCTCCCACGGCCCGCCGCGGTAGCGCCACAATCCGAGCGACGCGCCGGCCGCGGCAAAAGGAACCCATTCCGCCGCGAGCCTCGCGTGGAGCGCGCGAGCCGTCTCGGGCGCGACCTTGTTTTGGATCGTAACGTGGGGTCGCCACTTCTGCCGGTCCTGCGCGCCGAGCCATCCTTGCCACGCCGCGGCCAGCTCGGCGCGCACGGCGAGGAGCGCGGGAGATTCCACCTCCACGGCCACGCCGCGCCCGAGGAATCGCAGGCTGGGGAAACGCAGCGCCGGCGGCGCGGTGCGAGCGACGAGGGAGCGCAAAGTTTCCGCGACGGTCGATTCCTCCTCGCCGGGCAGCGCGTGGAAGAGCGTAAGGTGCGCGGTCAGAAAATTTCGCTCGGGCGGAAAGTGCGCGGCCCGCAGCGCGTCGAAGCGCGCTTGCGCCGCCGGCTCCATGAGGAGCGAGACGATCAGTGGAGCGGCGGGTGCATTCACGGGAATCACCGTCAACGTGGCGGCGCCAAGTTGACCGTGGCGGGTGGCGCGCCAAGCCTCGGGGGCATCATGAGAAAAATCATCGCGGTGGAATACGTGTCGCTCGACGGCGTCATGGAAAACCCGGCCTGGACCATGCCGTTCTGGAATGATGAGCTGGGGCAGATGCAGCGCGAGCTATTGTTCGCGAGTGACGCGCTGCTGCTCGGCCGCGTGACCTACGAGGGATTCGCCCAGGCGTGGCCCGGCCGGACCGACCCAGACGGCTTTGCCGACCGGATCAACCAGATGCCCAAGCACGTGGCCTCGACGACGGCGCGCGATCTCGCCTGGAACGCCCAGCGGATCGAGGGGGACACGATCGAGGAAGTCGCGCGGCTGAGGGAGCAATCGGGCGGTCATCTGCTGGTCTATGGCAGCGGCGAATTACTGTGCTCCCTGCTGGCGCGCGGCCTCGTGGACGAGTGGCGGCTGATGGTTTTCCCCGTGGTGCTTGGGAAGGGCAAGCGCCTGTTCAAGGACGACGCCGACGCCACCCTCGCGCTCAAGGAAGCCAAAATGACCGAGAAGGGCGTCGCCCTTCTGACCTACGCGCCGGCCAAGGCGTGACGGTCCTCGCGGTGGCGCCGCGGCGCGATCCCGCTTGCCCAGCGTCGCGCGCGCGGCGCATGGTGCGGCATGCGCATCACTTATTACGGACAGTCCTGCTTCGCCGTCGAGACCGGCTCGCACCGCCTCGTCTTCGACCCCTTCGTCACGCCAAACGAGCTCGCCAAGGACAAGGTGACGCTCAGCGACATCAAGGCGGACTTCATCCTCGTCTCGCACGGGCATCAGGACCACATCGCCGACGCCGTGGTGCTCGCGGCCAAGACAGGCGCGACGGTGATCGCCCCTTTCGAGGTGGGCAACTGGCTGGAAAATCAGGGCGTCGCGCACGTCCAGGGAATGAACCACGGCGGCGCGGCCCGGATGCCCTTCGGCCGCGTGAAGCTCACGAACGCGGTGCATTCCTCCTCGATGCCTGACGGCCACCAAGGCGGCAACCCATGCGGCTTCGTCGTCGAGACGCCGGCCGGCAACTTCTACTACTCGGGCGACACCGCGCTCACGATGGACATGAAGCTTGTCGGCGAGTCCGGCGTGAAGCTTGCCTTCGCCGCGATGCCCATCGGCGATTTCTACACGATGGGCATCGCCGACGCCTTGCGCGCCTGCGAGTTCGTCGGGGCCAGGACGCTGCTTGCCCTGCACTACGACACCTTCCCGTCGATCAAGATCGACCATTCCGCCACCAAGGCCGCGGCCGAGAAAGCCGGCATCAAGCTCTTGATGCCTGGCATCGGCGAGACCGCCGAGGCGTGAGGCGTTGCGTCGGGTTGTAAAGGCAGCTCTGTCCGTCCCAAGGCGGGATGCCGCCTGGAGCTTTCTCTCGGGTGACCGCTGCCATCGCCTTTTCCGCGTGACCGCTGCCACCGCGTCTCCTGCCTTCGCGTGCCCTTTAGTCGAGCCCCGGAGGGGCGTCGGAAATTAGCCGGTGGTGCCAACCACCGGAACCCGTCGCATCTCGCCTCCCGCCCCGGAGGGGCGGTGGAGTGAAGCGTGTGTTGGACCTTCTCCGACCATGTCCCTCCGGCGCCCCTCCGGGGCCGCAATCCCTGTTGGCCCAGTTCCGGTGGCTGGCGCCGCCGGCTAATTTCCAACGGCCCTCCGGGCCTAGAGCGTTTTCGATTCGACTGGTCGCGCCTCGCGGGCGGCGGCTTGCGGAGGGTCAGCGGCGTTTTGGAGGGCGGCGGCAAGCGTCAGCGCGACACCGCTTTGGCCCGAAGGCGCGGCTGGGAAGTCGAAA
>CALMOL010000316.1 GCA_937871685.1 uncultured Verrucomicrobiota bacterium | reverse complement strand
GCTTCTACGCCATGGAGTTCGTCGAGGGCGAGACGCTCGGCGCCCGCGTGCTGCGCGAGGGGCCGCTGCCGCCGGCGCTGGCGATCGAGGTCGGCCTTCAGGTTGCGGCCGCACTGATGGCTGCCGACGAGCACGGGATGGTGCACCGCGACCTGAAGCCGGCCAACCTCATGCTGGCAGCCCCCGTCGCGCGCGTCGGCACGCGCGCCCTTCCGCCGCCGACCAGCAGGGGCACCGCCGCGACGACCGCGCTGGTGCGCGTGAAGGTGATCGACTTCGGCCTGGCGAAGGCCGTGGGCGCGATTCCCGCCGACCAAGAAACGGAGGCGCCCCTGACCCAAGCGGGCGACTACCTTTGCACCCCCGCCTATGCAAGCCCCGAGCAGGCCAAGGGCGAGCCGGTGGACGCGCGCTCGGACATCTACTCGCTGGGCGCGACGCTGTGGTTCGCGCTGACCGCGCAGGCCCCCTTCGGCGTGCGCAACCCGGTGGAAATTTACGACCGGCAGATGCACCGCCCCTTGCCCGTCGGGCCGCTCGCGAGCGCGGGCGTGCCCGTCCCATTGCTCGAATTGCTGATGAGCATGCTGGCGCCCGACCCGGCGCAGCGCCCCGCCTCGCCCACAGCCTTGCACGAGGCGCTGGAAATCTGCCGCTCAAGCCCATCCAGCAGCCGCCGCGCGACGGCCATCCCGCCGACGGAGCCGGCCGCTTCCACCCTCCTCGCCGCGCCTCCGCGCGGGCGCCCCGGGCTGAAAACTCTCGCCGCGGTGCTGGGCGTCCTGCTGGTGGCCGGCCTGGGCGCGCTGGCCTTTTCCCGCCTCGGCCGTCCCCCCGCTCCGCCACCGCCGCCGGCTGCGACACCCCTCCCGGTGAACGACAGAAGCATCGCCGTGCTGCCGCTGGAAAACCTTTCCGACGACCCAGCCAACGCCTTCTTTGCCGACGGCATCCACGACGACCTCCTTTCCTCCCTGGCCAAGATCTCCGACCTGCGCGTCATTTCCCGCTCCTCGGTCCAGGGCTACCGCAACGTGGCCACGCGCAACCTGCGCGAGATCTCCCAGAGCCTCGGCGTCGCGAACGTGCTGGAAGGCAGCGTGCGGCGCATCCGCGACCGCGTGCTGGTCTCCGTGGCCCTCGTGGACGCGCGCACCGGCCAGCGCCTTTGGTCCGAGCGCTACGACCGCACCCTCTCCGACGCGCTCACGCTCCAGGGCGAGCTGGCCACCGAGATCGCCGCGGCCCTGCGGGCCACGCTCTCGCCGGAGGAAAAGGCCCGCGTGGACGTGAAGCCCACGGACAACGCGGAGGCCTACGTGCTCTACCTCCGCGCGCGCGACTACCAACTCCGGCCCAACGTCCTGCTGCAAGACTATCGCGCGGCCGAGCGCCTTTACCGCGAGGCGATCACGCTCGATCCCGGCTTCGCCCTCGCCCGCGCGCGCTTGTCCGCCGCCCTCGCCTTCGTGCACGAGAACTTCGAGCCCAGCGAGGAACTGGGTGCCCGGGCTCGCGCGGAGGCCGAGGAATCGCTGCGCCAGCGGCCCGACCTAGGCGAGGGCTTCCTCGCGCGCGCCCTGTGCCTTTACTGGATCGAGAAGAAATATGACGACGCGCTGCGCGAGCTACAGGTCGCGGCCCGCCTGCTGCCCAACTCCGCCGAAATCGACCGCTACACCGGCGCGATCCGCCGCCGCCGCGGGCAGTGGAGCGGGGCGGTCGAGAGCCAGCGGCGCGCCCTGGCGCGCGAGCCGCGCAGTTCCCAGGCGGCGCGCGAGCTCACGCGCACCCTGTGTCTGCTGCGCGACTGGCCCGCCGCAGAAAGCGCCGCGAAGGGCGCCGTCGCGGTCGCGCCGGACAACCTGGCGCTGCTGTTCGACAAGTGTTCCATCGACTTCTGGTCGCGCGGGGATCTCAACCCGCTCCATGCCATCCTCGCGAGAGTCCCCGCGGGCGTGGACCCCGACGGCGTCGTCACGCTCACGCGCTGGGAGGTGGGATTGGTGGGACGTGACTGGGCGGCCGCCGAGCAGGCGATGAAGGCAAGCCCTCTGGAATCCTTCCTCACCCAATTCGGCATCCTGATGCCCAAGGCCTACTTCCTGGGCTGCATCGCCCTGGCGCGCGGCGACGCGGAGACCGCCCGGCCGCTGCTCGAAGCGGCTTGCACCGCCATGGAAGCGCAGGCGCGGAAATTTCCCAACGACGCGTTCCGCCAAGTCCGCCTGGGCGCGCTCCATGCCTACCTCGGGCGCAAGGACGAGGCGCTGGCCCACGGCCGGCGCGCCGTCGAGCTGCTGCCGGAAACGGAGGACACCTACATCGGCCCCGCCGTCGCCGCGCAGGTGGCCCTGATCCACGCGCGCGTCGGCGAGAAGGACCAGGCGATCGCGCTCATCGAGCGGTTGCTGCGCACCCCCGGCGGGCTCGTGCCCGGCGCGGAGGCGAACATGACCCGCAGCGACCTGCGCACGCGCTGGCAGTGGGACCCCCTGCGGGGCGACCTGCGCTTCGAGCAGCTGCTCACCGGCCCGGAGCCGAAGATCGCCTATTAGAGCGTTTTCGGTTCAGGTGGTCGCATCCGCGGACCGCGGCTTGCGGAAGGCCGGGCGCGTTTTGGAGTGCGGTGGCAAGCGCCAGCGCGACACCGCTTTGGAATCAAAGCCGCGGCTACGCAGACAAAGCGGTGTCGCGCTGTCGCTTGCCACCGCACTCCAAAACAGCGGCGAGCTTGCGCAAGCCCAGCCGGGCAAGTGCGACAACTCCAACCGAAAACGCTCTAAATCCTGACCGCGGATCCTTCTCCCCAAAGGCAAGGAACCTTGTCGGTCAGAATCTTGCAGCGCCTTTCGCCGGGGTCGGGCGACCGCTCCTTGCCGGAATGTGCCGACGAAAGGGTCGGCTCGGTTCCGCCGCTGGACGGATGGGCAAGCGCGCGGCCGAGGGCCAGCCGCGCGCCGCGAGATCGGCTAGCCCGAAACGATGTCGGGGAGCTGGAAGATGGGCAGGAACATGCAGAGCACGATGCCGCCGATGATCACGCCGAGGATCACGATGAGAAGGGGCTCAAGCAGCGACGTCAGGGCACTGATGGTCGCCTCGATCTCCTCGTCCCAGAAGTCAGCCATTTTCTCCAGCATCTCGTCCACCTTGCCGGTGGACTCGCCGGCGGCCACCATGCGCAGCATCATCGGCGGGAAGATCGGCTTCTTGGAGAGCGCCACCGAGAGGTTGTCGCCCTTTTCCACGTCCGCCGCCACGCCCTTGAGGGCGGTCTCGACGAGGGAGTTGTCCGCGGTGCCGCCCACGATGTCGAGCGTCTCCAGGATGGGCACGCCCGAGCGGATGAGCTGCGCGAAGGTGCGCGCGAAGCGGGTCATGGCGATCTTGTGGATCAGCGGGCCGAAGACGGGCAGTTTGAGCTGCCACTTGTCCCACAGCTCGCGGCCGCGCTTGCTCTGGAGGAACGCCTTGCAGCCATAGTAGAGGCCCACGAACACGAGCAGGATGACCCACCAGTAGGAGCGGGAGAACTCGCTGATATCGACCAGCATCTGCGTGGGCCCCGGCAGCGGCCGGCCAAACTCCTTGAAGATGTCCGCGAACACCGGCACCACGCGAATGATGAGGAAGGCAGTAATGAGGATGGCGATGCAGATGACCACCACCGGATAGACGAGCGCCGATTTCACCTTCTTGCGCAGGCGCGCCGAGGCTTCCAGGAAGCCAGCGAGGCGCGAGAGCACCTCCGCGAGGAGGCCGCCGGCCTCGCCCGCCTTGACCATCGAGACGTAGAGCCGGTTAAAGACGAAGGGATGCTTGGACAGCGCCTGGTGGAAGGAGTCGCCGCCCTGCACGCGCGAGGTCACGTCGGCGATGACGTGGCGCAAGTTCGCCTGCCTCTTGGGATCCGCCGAGTCGTAGAGCGCGGTGAGCGCGCCGACAAGCGGGATGCCCGCGTCCACCATCGTGGCGAGTTGGCGGGTGAAAAGCACCACGTCGGTCTCCTTGACCGTGGTGATCTTCTTGCGCTTGGAGACGGCGGCCTTCTGCTGAATGGACAGCACCATGAGGCCGCGGCTCATCAGCGAGGTGATGGCGCTCTCCTCGTTGAGGGCGTCCTGGGAGCCGGCGACGACCTTGCCGGCGGCATCGCGGGCCTGATACGCGTAGGTGAACATGGGAGGAAGCGGGGGATGGCGGCGGGCGCGCAGCCGATCCTAGCGGGCGAGCACGAAAAATGCCACCACGAAGAAACGCGCCGCTTATCGCCCCCCAAGCCCTTCCCGTCGGCTCGACCCCGGGCGGCACGCTCGCCGCGCGGCCGCGGCGCCGAGCGCCGACGAGAAACAATGCGCCGCCACCAAAAACAAGCGCGGCCCAGGAACCCGGCTCGGGCACCAGCACGAGCGAATTGCCCATGACCTCGGCGTGGAGGCCGATCGCCGCCCAGCCGGGCGCGTCCGTGAAATCGAGCGTGAAGGCCGGCAGCGTCCCATCGATGCCCTCGCCGGCCCGCAGCAGCACGTCGGCCCCGCTGGGCAGCGCGCCGTCGAGCGAGCGGAGGCGCAGCGTGAAGGCACCGCCGCTGAAGGTGACCCGCCCGTTCACCGCCAGCAGGTCCGCGCTTTCGGCCGAGCGATCCCACTCGAAGGCCGCCGCCGTGCCCACGGCGAGGTCGCCGTCCAGCGTGAGGAGGCCCGGCGCGAAATCGCCCGGCGCCACGCTGCCCGCGAGGCTCACGTCGCGGTGAATCAAGCCATTGCCGCCCAGGCGCGCGCCGGCCGCCACGGTCAGGCCGGTGCCGGCCTGGAAGAGATGGGCAAAGATTCCATTCACGATCAGCGTTCCTTCCTGCACTGTCACCGTTCCTTGGAAGGAGCTGTCTCCCTGCACCCGCAGAACGGCGGAGCCAAACTTCGTGAGCGACCCCGTATTGCTCGGAAAGCCCACCGAATTGTTCCCGGAAATCCCGCGGCTCAGCGTCAGATCGGCGCGCGTCTCGATCGATGATATGGCGCCGCCAAGTTCGCCGTTCACGCGCAACGGAGCGTTCAAAGCCGCCGGCGCTAGCGAAGTCAGCCGGCCTCCGTTCAGCACGATTTCGCGCGGTGCCCCCAATTGACCGGCGTCGGAGAATCGAAGCGTCCCGATAGGCAGCAACAGGGAGCCGGAGCAATCTCCGGCCGGCCCCGCCAGCGTGAACGTGTTGGCGGAAGAGCCATCGACGAAAAGGTTCCCCGTGCCGCTCAGCCGGCCCGTGAGCGTGACGCTGCTCTGCAAGCTGCCTCCGCCCTCGCCGATGAACACATCGCGCGTCAGCGTGGCGTTGCTGTCCAGCGTAGGGCTTCCGGCGTTCAATCGGATCGCACCCGTCCCGCCGAGAGCGGCTACGCTGGCGCGGACATCGGCGGAAATGGTGAGCGGTCCGGTGAAGGTATTGGTCCCCCGCAGGGTGATGAAGGACGCGCCAAAAAGTTCACCCAGGAAGGTGACGCCGCCGCTCCCGGTGATCACGCTCTCGATGGTGGCGCCGCCGGAGGGAACCCCGGCCGCGAGGTTAGAATCCACGATAATGCGGCCGAGTTGGGTGCCGAAGTCCAAGCGAGCCACGGTCGTGAGACCGGAAGCCACCATCATCCCGCTCGTCACCCGGAGCGTGCCGGAGCCGGCAAGAGATGAGGCCCGGCCCTGGAGAATCGAGTTCACCGTGGTATCGGCGTTGATCGTCGTAGTCCCGGTCAGGAACACGTTGTCCTGGCTCACGCTGCCGCTGGCGATCGCGCGGGCATATTCGGTGCCCAGGCTCAGGGGCCGCACCCCCGCTACCGGATCGTAGGTCACGAAGGAGGTGCCCGCCGGGGAAGCCGGATCAATCTGGTTGGCCGGCAGCACTCCGAGCGCGCCGGGCAGAATCGAGATTCGCGTCGTGCCCGCCCACCAGCTGCGCGAGCGTGCCGACCGTGTCCGCGAAGAGCACGCTGTCCACTCCCGCCGTTCCCGGCGCGGCAGTGCCGAGCTGCCGGCCGGAAAAGCGCACCACCCCGCCGCCCGTCGCCGAAAAGCTCGCCGGCACGAGCGCCACCGCCGGGTCCGTCGCCGCCCCTGTCGCGCCCTGCAAGCTCACCGAAGACAGGCCGCTTCCGCCGCGCAGCACTCCCATCGCTTCCACCACGGGGCCGACGCTCGCGCCGATGAGATTCAGCGTCGTCCCGTGCAATGTGACGGGCACGGCGTCGCCCAGCCGGTTGAAGGAAGCCCCCGCCTCGCCGCGGTGATCGAGCTGTAGCTGGGAGCCCACCAGGAGCGTCACCCCACTGGTAGCGAGGAGCGCGCCACCGGCCCCGCTCACGGTGAGGCCGTTTCGCCCCTCGACGCGCGTGGCGCCGGTGAAAGTGGCCGCGCCCTGGAGTAAGAGCGTTCGTTCGTTGAGCGTATTACCCGCTGGCTGCTCTATGTTCACGTGGAGGCCGCCCGAGCCGGAAATGGGGCCGCCCAAGATCGCCCTTTGCCGGCCTCCCCACTGCAAGTCAGCTTGGAGGAGGACCCGAGGATACCGCCAGAAATCGTCAGCGGGCCAGTGCCCAGCGCGGTGCTTCGCTGGACGAAAAGCACGCCGTTTCGTAGCTCCGTGCCGCCGGAAACGTGTTGTTCAGCGGGAAGGAGGCGTCCGTCGCGCCGAGGAACACGGCGGCACCGTCGGTGCGGTCGATCCTGAGGGAGCCGCCCCCGCTCAGCACGCTGTAAAGGGAGAGCGCACCGAACTGCGAGCCGCGCACCGTGACAGCGCCGTCGAGCTGGGTGCTCAGCGCCACCACTCCGTCGCCGCCGCCGCGCTGCTCCAGATACGCCCCCTCGCCCATGCGCAATGAGAGCGTGGACCGATTCACGGTGACTACGGGCATGATGCCCGTCAGCACGTAAAGCGAGCCGCGGCGGTTATTCAGGATCAGGCCGGCCAAGTCGAACACGCCCGGCAGGTCGTCCGTGGCCACGTAGCCGCCGGAGGGTCCCACCCCGGTGAAGCGCAGCACCACCCCGCCACCCCCGCCCGCCGGCGGGGCCCCCCGGACGTGTCCGAATCCGGCCAGAGACGCTCCG
>CALMOL010000315.1:2541-3016 GCA_937871685.1 uncultured Verrucomicrobiota bacterium | reverse complement strand
GAACGCCACCTGGGCGAGCATGAGGCCGAGGAAGATGCGGTCGGTCCGTCTCCAGCACCGCCGCTTGGTCGCCTCGAAGAGCTCGATGGCGCGCGGGGCGGTGACGTCGTCCTCGGACTTGCGGCGGATGCGGACCATGGCGGGATCAGGCGAGTGGGTTGAAGGGCCAGGGCGGCGGGGCCGCGACCGGTGGCTGGGGCCGCGGGCGGCCCACGCCACGCTTCGAGAGAAAGAGGGCGCCCGCCGGGAACTTCGGGGTGACCCGCGCGCGGAAGAGCGGGCGCTCGTAGATGTCCATGACGGAGCGCTGGAAGGACTGGAGCGAAAGCATGCGGCGAAAATCCTTCCTCGCCCGAAGCGCGCCAGCATTCTTGCGTTGCGGGAAATACGTAGCGCGCGAAGGCCAACTTGGAGTGGGGGGGGGGGGGGGGGGGGGGCGCGGCCCCCCCCACCGGGCGCCCCGCGCCGGGAGAGA
>CALMOL010000315.1:0-2531 GCA_937871685.1 uncultured Verrucomicrobiota bacterium | reverse complement strand
CAGCGCGACACCGCCTTCACTGCGAAGCCGCGGCGTTAATCCCAAGGCGGTGTCGCGCTGACGCTTGCCCCCGCACTCCAAGTTGGCGCGTTGGTTGCGCCGCGCGGGAATCGAGGTGAGGGCAGGCCATGCCCTCGGCCGATCTTCCGTTCCCTTCGCCGCGCCGCGTGAAGGTCGTTTGCGCGGTCGTCATCGCGCACGTGCCGCGATCGTCGGCGGGGAACACGTGGGCCTTTCTCCAATGGGCGCTCGGCCTGCGCCAAGCCGGGTGCGACGTGTGGATCGTCGAGCACCTCGACCGCGCGAAGCTCGAGCCCGATCCCCACGCCCCCGCGGGCGCGCCGAGCCTCAACGAGCGGCTGTGGTCGCAGGTTGCGGAGGAATGGGGCTTCGCCGACCGCGCCACGCTTTTTCTCGACGACGAGGCGCCCAGTGCAGACGCCTTCGCGCGCTGGGCGGAGGACGCGGACGTGTTCCTGAACTTGTCGGGACAGTTCAAGCTCGACCACCGCGTGGCGCACCTCCCGCGCCGCGCCTACCTCGACATGGATCCCGGCTTCACGCAACTGTGGGCGACCGTGTCCGGCGTGGACATGAATTTTGCTCCCCACACACATTTCTTCACCGTGGGATCGCGGCTGCCGCAGGCGCACCTGCCGGACACCGGCCGCACGTGGATTCCCACGCTGCCGCCCGTGTGCCTCGACCAATGGCGCGCCGCCGAGCCCGGCCCGCTGCCCGTGGACCCCGCCGGCTGCTGGACCACCGTCACGCACTGGCACGGCTACAAGCAGTTCCCGTGGGACGGCCGGCTCTACGGCGACAAACGCGACAGCCTCGTCCGCGTCCGCGACCTGCCCGACCGCCTCGGCCCGCCGCCCCGCGTGCTCGTGGCCACTGACATGACCTCCGACTGGCACGATCACGGCGAGTTCACTTCGGCCGGCTGGCACTTCGCCCCCGCCGCGGCGGTGTGCGCGGACCTGCGCGTCTATCGGCGCTTCCTCGCGGCGAGCGCGGGAGAATTCTCCGTGGCGAAGCAGGGCTACGTGGTCTCGCGCGGCGGCTGGTTCTCCGACCGCGCCGCGTGCTACCTCGCGCTCGGCCGGCCGGTGGCGCTGGAAGAAACCGGCTGGAGCGAGACGCTTCCTTCCGGCGACGGCCTGCGCGCATGGGCGGACGTGGACGAGGCCGCCGCCGCGCTCCTCGAATTCGAGCGCAACCCCGTCCGCCATCAGGCAGCCGCGCGCCGCATCGCCGAAGAGCATCTGGACGCTCGGAAAGTATGCCGCGCCTTCCTGCGCGCGCTCAGCCTGGACCTATCCGTCACACAGGTCGCATAGGTCCTATACGACCTATGTGAGCAGCAGGCAGCGTTTCACATCTTCACCGGCCGCCCCGACTTGATGGACTCCTCGATCGCCGCCAGCACCTTCATGTCCGCCACGCCCTCCTCGCCGGGCGTCAGCGGCGCCCGGTTGTCGAGCACGCAGCGCGAGAAGTCATCCATTTCCATCGTAAACTGGTTCACCGCGCGCACCGTGATCTCCTCGCGCTTGTCCTCGTCCGTCACGAAGAGCCGCAAGCCGCGGTAGGCGAACGCCTTGTTCATCTCGATCTCGGCCTTCTCGCAGAGGATGTGGAAGCGCTTCGTGTCCACCGAGCGGAACGAGCAATCGCAATGCGCCAGCACGCCCGACGGAAACCGCAGCGTGAACACGATGCTCTCCGGCACCTCGCGAAAGCGCGGGTCATTCGCCGGCTGCGTGGCAAACGCGGATACCTCCACCGGCTCCTCGCCGGTGAAAAAGCGCGCCGCGTTGAAGCAATAGATCCCGATGTCCTGCGCCGGCCCGCCCGCCAGCTCGCGCGAGAGGCGGATGTTCGGCGGCTTGGTGTCCTGGCCGTTCGTGCAGGAGATCACCTTCACGGCGCCGTGCGTTTTCTTCACGCACATCTCCTTCACCTTTTGGGTCATCGGCTCGTAATGGAGGCGGTAGGCGATGCCCAGCTTGCGGCCGGCCTGCTTCGCCGCCGCGATCATCTGCTCGCCTTCCGCCACGCTGGCGGCCATGGGCTTCTCGCAGAAGACGTGCTTGCCGGCCTTGAGCGCCTTGATGGTGTATTCGGCGTGCATCGAGTTCGGCAGCACGATGTAAACGACGTCGATCTTCGGGTTGTCCTTGATGCGGTCGAAGTCCTCGTAGGAATAGATCGCGTCCGCCGACACGCCGATGGCCTCGGCCGTCTGCTTCGCCTTGTCGCGATGGCCGGACACGAGCGCCACGGGCTGCGCCAGCTTGCACTCGCGGAAGGCCGGGATGATCTCGCCCAGCGCCAGCTCACCCAATCCCACCACGGCCCAGCCCACCTTCTTCGGCACCGTCGCGGGCGCCTTGCCGAGGACGCTCTGCTTGTCCGGCGGCGCGAGCGGGACCGAACCCTCTGCCCCCTTCGCGGCCGGCGCGGCGGCCCCCGCGGGAGCCGGCGATGGCTTGGGCTCGACCGCGGCGGCGAGGCGCGGGGCGGTC
>CALMOL010000314.1 GCA_937871685.1 uncultured Verrucomicrobiota bacterium | reverse complement strand
GAGCTTCGCCTGCGCAAACAAAAGTTTTGCTCGGAAACCCAAAAGCTTCGCCTGTGTGCCCGAAACTCCCGCTTGGGCACCCGAAGCCTCCCCGAGCAGGCTCAAAACCTCCGCATGGGCACCCTACGTCTTCGCTGCGCACCGAAAACTTCCGCCGGAGCGCCCCGGGGCCTTTGCCCAGGACCTGCCGCGGTTCTGAAAGTCGCTCCGCCAAGGCTGAGAACGAGCGCTGGTCCCGCGAAGGCGATCGCCATATGCCCCCACTGCCTGGACAGCGCCCTCCGGGGAAGGTTTTTGGTCGCGCCATCCTATCCAAGGCTCGGCCACTGCCCGCCTTTGCGTCCGAAGGATTGCTTGTCTGGAAAGTCCCACCGTGTCGCCACGGTCGCCATATGGCAATCAAGCTCTGAATTCGGGCTTGGCCGTTGCCGCGCTGCCGCTTAGACCGGCGGGGGCGGAAGCCATCGGCGGCGATGGCATGAGCTGCGCGTGGTGGCGCCGCTACGGGGTCACCGCCGCACGGGCCGAACTGGACCTCAATGGCACCGACCACACCAACTCCAAACGACTCGCCTTTTGTGATCGGGCCGGACCCCTCCGCAGGATGAGACGAGCCGCGGAGACAGCCTTATTTCAAAATTTCAGAAGTTTTTCTTGTCATCAATTATTAGCACGTTTAGCCATGTTGGACGGTAACTTCCATAACTACGAAACATTGTCTTGGGCGGGCGCTTGGGAAGTGGTGCCGACCCTTGGTTCGACCTCCTCATCCAATGAAGAAGCAATCCGTCGGGAATGGCGCTGCAACCTCCGGCCAGCAGCCGGAGGCCTCACGAGCTGCCGCCAGAGCCTTGGCTCCGAAACCCGCCTCCCCCCCAACCGCCAAATCGACGGCTAGGCGCGCGGGTCTGTCAGGTGACGGAGCGGGTGAAACGGACCCGCCCCCAACGCCACCGCCCTCAATGGTTGACCAGCTTTACAACGCCTTCGTCGGAGCCTTCGGCAATACCAACCCCCTGCAAGTTTTCTCCCTGATCTGGCCGGGGACGACGCTTGATGCCGCCAGCTATGCCAGCGCTGACACCTACGGGCCGCTGCCGCCCAACGTTGAGATCGCGCAATCCCAACTGTTCGACCTGTATTATCCGGTCGCTACGATCACCCAGGCCGACGGCACCCGCGTCTCGGACCGGTATCGGCAGGCGCTCGAGCACTACGGTCCCGTGCCGAACGAAGACCTGCTCAAGTTGCAGCAGGTCGTCCGCGACCGCCTGGACCAAGTGATAACGGTCGTGGTGGACGGAAAAGAGGTCAGCATGACCTTGCTCGACCAGTTCAACCTCCTCAACAGCGCCTGGGTGCAGAAACGAGAGGCATGGGGGCGGCTCAAGCAGGCCGAGCTGAAGAAGCTCCGGGACTCGGGCGACGCGGACTGGTGGGACGAATACATCCTGTGGTATGAGAACATCGCCGGCAGCTACATTGATGACATCAACGCAGCTTACAACCGCTTGATCGCGGAGTTCCCGCTGACGGCCTACCAGGATGCCATCGCCATTCTGGACACCAACGAAGCAGCCTCCCTGCTGCGCGCTAAGCAGGACGTGCGAAATGCATCGCTTCCGGTGCCTCACCAGATCGGGACGGACTTCATGGTCGCGACCGCCATCCCGAAGGATTGGGGCAACACGCTGGTGCCTTCCACGAAGTTCACCGACATGCTTGCCTCCCCTGAGGCGCAGCAAAAATACCTGGATCTCTGTGTGACGCAGCTGTCCGGCCAAATTTCAGCCTGGAACGCCGTTCTTGCCCAGGTGCCTCCGTCGGTGGACAAAGAGGATCTCGCCAATGCCCTGGAAGATTTCCGCGCGGCTTCGGCAGAGTATTCCAAGCTGACCAGGGATCTGATCAACGCTTACACGGCCAACGCAGTCACGGCCGTCAAGATCTACGTCGAGTCACAGCTGCCCGCGGCCGATCAACTGGCTAATGCCAATGCCTTGCTCGAGGTAATGGATCCAGACGCGACGCCTCTGGACGCCGCAGGCTACGACAAAATCGCCGAGGACATCGCGAAGGGGATGGAAAAGCTCAACGGCGCGACCGGAAGCATGGTCGCGGCGGGGACCGAGCTAGGACAAAAGGCGACCGCATACCTGCAAGCCAGGGCCGGGGAGGGTCTGCGGGAAATCATCGCGCCGGTGCTGGCCCAGCTCACTTCCCAACTGACGATCCTACAGCAGCAGATCGCAAACCTTCAGTCGTCGGCATACCGCACGATAAAGCTTCGCGAGGAAGCCGCCCTAACGCCTCCGCCCCCGAGTCCAGGCGAGTTTCCCAGCGTGACCGATTCCCTCCTCAACCGCCGCTGGACGGAAGTGACCATGATGGTCGAGACCGCCGCCATGGAATCGGAATCCTCCACCAGCACGTCGTTTTCCCAAAACAACTGGAACGTGAACCTGTTCTTCGGAAGTGCCGGCGGCCAAAACAGCGAGGCGTCCGAGAATTTTGCGGCCGAATACATGTCCGACGACTCCTCCATTCAGATCGGCATGCTGGCCACAAAGGTGGTCATCCAAAGGCCGTGGATGCACCCGGAGATCTTCAATCTGTCCCAGAAGTTTTTCCGGGTGATCAAAGACTCGATCACCACGAACCCCAAGGACAATTGGGTCCGCTCCAAGCTGGTGCCCCAGGCTCTGGGCGGGGGAGGCGGCGTGACGGCTGGCACGGCGGGGAAAAATTGCGAAGCCGTCAACCGGACCATGTTCCCGGCCTATCCGGTCGCCCTCCTGATCGTCAAGGACGTCACCATCAAGATCCGGTGCAAGTCCAACCGGACCCAGGCGCTGCAATCTTACTCCGAGCAAAACTCCAGCCAGGGCGGCGGCTTCCTCTGCTTCAGCGTTTCCCGGGAACAGGCCTCGAGCGCGAGCAACAAATCCGCCAACAGCTACGCCATGGCCGGTGACTACGTGTTCCGGATTCCCGCGCCTCAGGTCGTCGGGACTTGGCTGCAAATCGCCCCGGATGACAAATCCGAAGAACTACAGCCAGGACTGGCGGAGAGCATCGCCAGGTCCCTCGGCTTCATTTCCAAGTTGAAGGAAGTCGTCGTCGCCGGCCCCCTGATCGAGGAGCCGCCCCGGGCCAAGAGGAAATAAAACGACCTTCCCCCGGCTGGCGCCGGGCTTGTCATTCCCTGCAGAGGTCAACCCGCTAAACCCCTCCCACACATGCTCATTGTTTGCACCCAAGATCCCGCCATCGCCAGCTGGGCTCAAAATCCCAAATCCAATTCGGGAAGCTGGCAGAACGTCTTCTGCCTGACCGCTGGGCAGAATCAAACCCAGGCAACGAACCAACTCAAAGGCCACCTAGCAAACCTTAGCCAGACGGAACCCCTCTGCCTATCGGCCCACGGGAACGACACGGAAATCGGCGACGAGGGTAGCGGCCTCAGTGATTGGGGATGGACCACCGCGGACATCGCCCAGTATCTCGCGGACAAGTGCCCCAAAAACAAAGGCCCCATGCTGATGAGCGTGTGTTGCAAGACGGTCGCCAATTTTTCGGCTGGCCTCGCGACGAAGCTGGGAAAGATCCCCGCCCTCAAAGGGGTATGGATCTATGGCTACAACAAGTCGGTCCCCGTCACTCAGACCTTTACTGCTCCTTCCCAGATGGGCAACATGGTGGATCTACAGGGCACGCAGGTTTGATCGCCGCCGTTTGTCTCCTTCCCGTGGGCCAGCAGGGGGTCCACGGGAAGGCAGGCGGCCGCCTTCGGCGTCTTTTTCCAGCGCCAAATCAATCGCGCGGCTTCAACGCCAGCCACCCGTGCTGCGCCTGAATTGCGACGGCGCCCCACGGGTGGAAATCTTCGGTGACTCCGCCGGCGGAAGAGCCGGGTGCAACTGGCCATCACCACGCGCGGAGCTGACCGACCCGCATCCGCCGACGGTGGCCGGCACCGCGCGAGCTTCACGCTACCAAGCCATCTGCCGCGACGGCACCAGCCGCATCGCCCAGATAGGCGAGGTGCTCTCCGCGCCAGTGCGGTCCTCACTATGAGATTGAGGTTGGGAAAGAAGGCCGGCAGATAGATGAATTCGACGCGCGAGTGCTCTAGCCAGGTGGCCAGCTCCTGGTTGCGGTAGGAGGAGGCGTTGTCGGCCACCACGCAGAGCGTGCTCTTGTCGGGCCAAGCGCGCTTGACCTCTTCGAGCAGCGCGATGCTTGCGGCGCTGGTCACCTTCTCCTGCTGGAGGACAAGGGGTGCGCCCCGTGGTCGGCTCGGCCACCCTGTGCAAGCCCGCGCTTCACGCCCAGGCGCACTAGCCGATCCTCGTCCAACTTGCCCGCATGGCGCGCGTAGTCGGGTGCGCGCACCGAGGCCAGCCCTTGGCGCCCCACGCCGCCTCGTAGCGCCACAACGTGCTCCCGTCCAACCCCAGCCCCGCGTCCAGCTCCAGAAGCACCGCGATGCGCTTGCACACCTCCACCTTGCGCGTGCGCCGCTGCACGGCGCGCAACGCTTCGCGCTCGCTTGCGGCCAGGCTCAGCTTCATGATACCCTTCAATCCTGCCAAAGCCCCTCCGCCTCACAACGGATTTACTGACTAGTAGTCCTTCACATTTGAGGCGAGGGGTAGAGGCGTTTGAGCTTGAGGCGGGCGTCGTGGGTGGTGAAGCGCCAGTCCACCTTGGTGGCGCCGAGGTTGCGCGCGTTTTGCCAGGTGGTCGCCTCGGTGGCCAAGGCGTCCTGGGAGGGCAGGCGTCGGTCCAGGCACTGGCGGCTGAGCACGCTGAGCTCGATCTCGGCCATGTTCAGCCAACTTCCATGCTTGGGGGGGTGATGGATCTCCAGTTTTTGGGCCAGGCGACGCGCCTGGGGTGGGGCGAACGCCTCGTAAAGGCTGGCGATGGAGTGGGTGTTGAGCTGGTCCATGACCAGCACGATCCTGTCGGCGCGCGGGTAGAGCTTTCGCACAGGGCCTTGATGACGTGGGCGAAGTCCAAGCGGGTGCGCCTTTCGCGCACCAGCGCGTGGCGCATCCCGGCCAAGGGCTTGTAGAGCATGAACACGTTGGCGGCCCCGGCGCGCGCATCCTCGAAGTCCTCCCTGGCGCGCGGCCGCTCGGGGCTTAGGCGGTAGCGGCGCACGCGTGTGGGCGACCAGCTGCAGTCCCTTCTCGTCCAGGCAGATGAGCGGGCGGCTCGGGTCCAGTGGGCGCTGATAGACGTCCAGCACGTCTTCCATGCACGCTACGAAGGCCGCGCTGGCCTCCGGCGCGATGCACCACTGCCGGGGCTTCTGCCAGGGCTTGAGCGCGTTTTTTGAGTGTGCGCCGCACGGTCTCGTAGGAGACGCGTCCGTCTTCCACCTCCACCAACTCCACCAGCCGATCAGCCCGCAGTCGCAAGGTCCAGCGCGCCCTCCCCTCGGGGGGACTTCCGCAGGCCAGCGCCACCAGATGCGCCTCGGCTGCCCCGTCCAGCTTGGGCAGCTTGCTGGGGCGCGCCTGCGCGCGGCGCGAAAGCGCCGCCTCCAGCCCCTCCTCCGCATAGCGCCGCCGCGTGCGCTCCACGGTGGCGCGCCCAATCTGGAGGGCCTCGGCGATGGGCTGGTCCGCGCGCCCCGCGTCGGCCAAGAGCAGCGCGCGCTCGGCGCAGGCGCTGTGCCTTGCCGCTGCCCTTGCTGATCATGGCTTGGAGCGCTGCGCGCTCTTCCTCGCTAAGTTTGACGTGATGGAGCTTTGCCATGGCGCCACTCTGGCCAAAGCCAGGATGGCCCTCAACTCATCCGTGAGTGAATACCAGTGCGTTTTCGGTCCAATTTGTCGCACGCTAGCTCCCGCTGAGGGACAGCACGGCCA
>CALMOL010000313.1 GCA_937871685.1 uncultured Verrucomicrobiota bacterium | reverse complement strand
GGGCTGGCGAGCGCACCGGCCTGTTCGAGCGCTTCGACCTCGGCGCTGACCTCCTCGATCGTCGCCTGCACCGCCTCGACGCAGGTGGCGGCGAGATGGGTCAGATCGGTCTCGGCCGTCGCCCGCGCGACGTCCAGCTGCGCCGTAGCCCCCGCCGCGCTCGCGCGCCTCGCCTTTGACCAATGGCGCTCCGCCCCACGCGGCCAAGGCGGTCGCACCGCGCCCACGCCCGAGCGCGAAGCCACCCTGAAGCGCCTCGCCGAAGACCCCGCCGCGAAGAAAGACCCAGCGGGCGTTTATCGGCGGATGAGGGAAACGCTGGGGACGGCGCGGGGCCTTGGAAGACTCGAAACTAGAAGTTCGAATATCGAAACAAGGCCCGAAAGTTAGAAGCTCCCGAAAACAAGGAAAGCGTGCTCCCGGAAGCTTTCGGCGCTTGCCGCTCCTTCCGGCGCTTGTTTCGAGTTTCGAACTTCGAGTTTCGAGTTTTGGTCCCCCGCCTCATGCCCGACTCTCTCTCCGAACTCAAGCAAGTCCTCGCCACCGCCCGCGCCGAGGTCGCGCGGGTCATCATCGGCCAGGAAAACGTCGTGGACATGGCACTGCTGGCCATCCTCACCAACCAGCACGTCCTCCTCGAGGGCGTGCCCGGCGTGGCCAAGACGCTGCTCGTGCGCACGCTGGCGCGCGTGCTGGGATGCGAGTTCAACCGCATCCAATTCACCCCCGACCTGATGCCGGCCGACATCACCGGCACCAGCGTCTTCGATCTCGGCAAGAACGCCTTCTCCTTCGTCGCCGGCCCGGTCTTCACCACCTTTCTCCTCGCCGACGAGATCAACCGCGCCCCCGCCAAGACCCAGAGCGCGCTGCTTCAGGCCATGCAGGAGCGCACCGTTTCGGTGGATCGGCAGACGTATTCGCTGCCGGAAAACTTCACCGTCTTCGCCACGCAGAACCCGGTCGAGTCCGAGGGCACCTACCCGCTGCCCGAGGCGCAGCGCGACCGCTTCCTCTTCAAGGTGGTGATGCCCTACCCCGACCGCGATGACGAGCTCACCCTCGCGCGCCGGATGCTCGGCCAGGAATCCCCCGAGGCCGTGCTCCACGCCGGCGCCGTGAAGCCCGTGGTGGACGCCGCCACCCTCACGCAGCTGCGCGCCGCGCTCACCGCGCTCACCGTGCGCGAGGAATTGCTCGCCTACGCCGTGGACATCGTGCGCGCCACGCGCGGCCACGAGGCCATCCTCGTCGGCGCCGGTCCGCGCGCCACGCAGTCGCTCATCGTGGCCTCCCGAGCCTTCGCCGCTCTGCAAGGCCGCGACTTCGTGACTCCCGATGACCTCCGCTCCCTGGCGCGGCCAATCCTGGAGCATCGCCTCGTGCTGCGTCCCGAGTTCGAGCTGGAAGGCCTCGACGCCGCCGCCGCCGTCGCCCAAGTCCTCGACCGCGTCCCCGTGCCGCGGTGAAATTGGATTGGCCACAGAGGCACAGAGATCACAGAGAGAGCCTATTTCGCCCGAAACGGCTCCAAGATCAGACGATCTTCCTCTGAGTTCAGAGGGTTTTGCTCTGAGTTCAGAGGTGCTCCCCTCTGACCTCAGCACTCGGAGCTCTGAACTCAGAGGAAGTTCCTCTGAACTCAGCGGCTACCCTTCTGAACTCAGAGGCCCACCCATCTGAGTTCAGATGACCCCTCCTCTGAACTCAGACGGGGCGCCATCTGATTTCTGGCGAAAATCGTCCGCCGCGAGCGACCGAGCACTTGGCTCTGAAAGGGAATAAACTGGCACGATTCTCTGAAGTGAGCCCGGCCAACGCAAGGCGTGGCGCAACGCTTATCCTTCCAGCAGCACGAAGAGTTCGGCTGCGATGCGCCACTGGGTGCCGCGCTGACGCCACATGGCTTGATAGACGCCGCGGATCTCAACTGGGCGTCCTGCTTCGGTCCAGCGACCGACCCACTTTCCTCGCTCGCTGGCCAGCGGGGCCGCGCGGCTGATTTGGACCTGCTCGGGCGTGCGGACGAACACCAAGTCCGGCCGGCGGCGAAAGTGCTGCTCGAAGCGATCCCGCATCCCCCGGCGGCCCTGGAGTTTCTCCCCGTTGCCGGTGGTGATCTGCACGTCTTCCTCCACGAAGGAGGCCACGGCCTTGGCGTCGTGCGCGGCGATGGCCGCGTTCGACGCCTCGCGCAGGCGGCGGATCTCGGTCTCGGCGGCGGCTTCGGGTTGGGTGGAAAGGGACATCGCGCGACGGATGGTCGTCCGAAATTGGCCTGGCTTTCGCGCTGCCCCAACTTCTATGTGACTACGCAAAAGATTGGTGGCAAAACTTGGCCAGTCACCAGAAGCGGAATGCCGCAAAACTATTGCGTAGTCACTTAGCTCGTCCTGCCAGCCGACAAAAAAGGCGCGGAGATCGCGGCGTTCCCTTGCCAAACGATCTCCGCGCCGGTTTCCCTACACCGTTTTCAAAGAGATGGAGCGGATGCTCAGGGAAACGGGTAGCGCGGGCGCGCTACCCGCGCCCTCTTGCTCTCGATCAATTTTCTTGAAAAAGGGTGTAAATATCGATCCGCCGGATCACCGCAGGCCGCCGCCCACGAGCAACTGCTCGCCGGTCAGCCAGCGGGAGTCCTCCGAGGCGAGGAAGACGGCGACCGACGCGATGTCGTCGGGCTGGCCAGTGCGGCCGAGCGGCACCTGCGGGAGCATCTGCTTCTCCATGTCTGAGCCGATGACCCCCATGCTCCGCGCGCCCTCGGTGTCCACCATGCCGGGGTTGATCGTGTTGACCCGGATCTTGCGGGGCCCGAGCTCGCGGGCGAGCGAGCCCGTGATGGCGTCCACCGCGCCCTTGGTGCCCGTGTAGATGGCCGAGCCGGGCGGCGTGATGCGGGAAACGATCGAGCCGATGTTGATGATGCTGCTGCCCTCCCGGAGGTGCGGCACCGCGAACTTGGTCACGAGCAGCGTGCCAAGGACGTTGATGTTGAACATCCAGTGGAATTTCTCCTCGGAGACTTCCTCGATGACGCCAAACTCGAAGACGCCGGAGTTGTTCACCACGATGTCGAGGCGGCCGAAGTTCTGGATGGCGGCGTCCGCCAGGCCCTTGGCGTCCGCCGGCTTGGACACGTCGCCGCCGACCGCGACGGCCTGGCCGCCAGCCTGCTGGATCTCGGCGACGACCTTCTCGGCGCCCGCCCGGCTGGAGGCGTAGTTGACGACGACGGCCGCGCCCTCGGCGGCGAGGGCCTTGGCGATGGCGGCGCCGATGCCCTTGGAGGCTCCGGTGACGAGGGCGACTTTGCTGGTGAGCTTGCTCATGGATTGATTGCGTTGGGATGGGTTGACGGGATGGCCGGGCCGCCGGCCGCGAGGCCGGCGAAATCGTTCATTGTTCGGAACTTACGAACTAATAGACCGCGGGCGCAAGGTAAAAGTTCAAAAGTTACGAACTTTTGAAGTAAGTTGGCCCGTGTGCTAGGGTAGGGGAGCCATGAGACCCCTCCATCATCCCGCCATCGGCGACGTGACGGTCGAGGGCATCCTGCACGCCCTGTCCGAGCCGGTGCGCGTCGCCATCTACTTCGGGATTGCCTCGGCGGACTGCGCCCAGAGCTGCTCGAACTTCCTCAAGATCGACCACCGCGAGATCCCGAAGTCCACGCTGTCGCAGCATTTCAAGGTCCTGCGCGAGGCCGGCCTGATCCGCAGCGAGCGCCTTGGCGTGGAGATGCACAACACGACCCGCTGCCTTGAGTTGGAAGAGCGCTTTCCCGGATTGCTGAAGTCCATCATGAACGCCCACCGGGTGCAATTGGAGGAGCAAGCCACTCGGGCGCGGCGGGCGAAGCGCAGCCAGAACGCCCGCGCCTCCAAGGCGGCCTGATCGCGGCGCGGTCGGAATGGACGGAGCGGAGAAGCCGGCCAACCGTTGGCCTCTCCCGGCACCTGCCCTTGATCTCCCCTCGCTCCCGCCTGCTCTGGCTCATGGCCGCGGCCACGCTGCCGCTGGCCTTCGCGCCGTTGCTCGGTGCGGTGGCGTGGGCGCCGCTCGGGCTTGCGGTCGTCGCGGCGATCCTCGACGCGCTGCTCGCGGTGCGGCATGGCACCGGGCTGCGCGTGCGGCTGCCGGAGGTGGTGCGCCTCGCGCGCGAGCGGCCGGGGAAGCTCGAGGTGGTCATCGAGCGCACCGGGGGAAGCGTGGGCACGGTGCGGATCGGCGCGCCGTTTCCGCCGGAGATCAAGGCGGAGCCGGACTCGCCCGAGATCGCGCTGCCGCCCGGCGAGCCGACGATGCGCCACGCGTGGCCGGTGGTGGCGCGGCGGCGCGGGCGCTTCCGGCTGGACGCGATGCATTGGGAGATCGCGTCGCCGATGGGACTTTGGTCGCGCCGCGAGAAGGCTGCGTCCTCATGTGAGATCCGCGTGCATCCCGACCTGCGCCCAGACCGCCGGCTGGCAGCGGCTTATTTCCTGCCGCGCGGCGCGCCCGGCGTGCGGCGCCGACGCATGGTGGGAAGGGGCCGCGAGTTCGAGAAGCTGCGCGACTACCTTCCCGGCGACCCGCTCGGCGACATCCAGTGGAAGGCTACCGCGCGCCGCCGCAAGCTCGTCACGCGCGAGTTTCAGGTGGAGCGCACACAGGAGGTCTATGTGATCCTCGATTGCTCGCGTCTCTCGGCCCGGCCCGCGCCGCACACCGCCGGCCTCGCCGCCCTCCACGGGGCCAAGGTCCGCCGCCACGCCGCGCTGGAGGACGCCGATCCCTTCGCGCTCGGCCCGGAGCCGCCCACGCTGCTGGAGCGCAACCTGTCGGCCGCCTTCCTGCTGGCCGAGGCGGCGGGCAAGCAGGGCGACCTGTTCGGCTTCTGCGCCTTCTCGGATCAGGTCCATGTGTTCCTGCGCGCGCGTTCCGGCCCGGCGCACGCGCAAGCGTGCCGCGAGGCGCTCCACGCGCTGGAGCCGCGGCTGGTGAATCCCGACTTCGCCGAGGTGTGCGCGCAACTGCGCGGCGCGTTGCGTCGGCGGGCGCTGCTCATCTTCCTCACCGCGCTGGACGATCCGGCGCTGGCGGAGGAATTTGGCCGGCACGCGCCGCTGCTCTCTCGCCAGCACCTCGTGCTCGCGCCGATGGTGCGCCCGCCGGACGCGCTGCCGCTCTTCGGCGAGAATCCCGCGCTCGCCCCGGTGGCGGATTCGGCCGCGCTCTACGAGCGCGTGTCCGGCCACCTGCGCTGGCGGGAACTCCAGGAGACCGGCGAGCGCCTGCGCCACGCCGGCGTGCGCTTCTCGCTGCTCGACCAGGAGCGCCTCGCGCCGCAGCTCATCCAGACCTATCTCGACGTGAAGGCGCGGCAGATCTTGTGAGGGAAAACTCGAAGTTCGAAACTCGAAACTCGAAACAAGGCCCGAAAGGAAGAAGCAGCCGAAAGCGGGAATGCGCAGCCGGGAGAGCTTCCGGCGCTGGCCGGTCTTTTCGGCGCTTGTTTCGAGTTTCGAAGTTGCCGCTTTTTTTGGAAGAATCTTGAGCGGCTATCTCGCTTTGCTCGGTTCGAGTTTCGAGTTTTTTTGTCTCGTGATTCTCGATCTTGAACGCTTCGCTCTCGCTGGCCAGCCGCACTGGGACGAGCTGGAAGCCACGCTCCAGCGTTTGGAGAATGATCCCGACCGCGGCTTTCACGACCTCGCCGCGGCGCAGCGCTTTCACTACCTTTACCAACGCGCGGCCTCGGACCTCGGCCGGCTGGCGTCCTTCTCCGCCGAGACCTCGCTGCGCCGCCGGCTGGAAGGATTGGTGGCGCGCGCCTACGCCGAGCTGCACTCGGCGCGCGAGGCCAGAGACACGCGCTGGCGGCCGCTGGTGTGGCTGCTGGAAACCTTCCCCCGCACCTTCCGTCGGCACGCGGGCGCGTGGTGGCTGGCGGTGGCAGTTACGCTGCTCGGGAGCGTGGTGGGCGCCTTCCTCGTCGCGGCTGATCCCGAGGCGAAGGCATCGCTGCTGCCCTTCGGCCACGGCGAGATGAACCCGAGCGAGCGCGTGGCCAAGGAGGAGGCCGGCCGGTCCAAGGGGCTCGCAAACCGCCGCTCCAGCTTCGCGGCCGAGCTGATGGCCAACAACATCCGCGTCTCGCTCAAGGCCGTGGCCTTCGGCCTGACGTGGGGCATCGGGACGCTGGCGATCCTTTTCTACAACGGCGTGATCCTCGGCGGCGTGATGCTCGACTACCTGCGCGCCGGCGAGGGCCTTTTCCTCGCCGGCTGGATCCTGCCGCACGGCTCCACGGAAATTCCCGCCATCGTGCTCGGCGGCCAAGCCGGCCTGATGCTGGCGCGCGGCGTGATCGGCTGGGGCGCACGCGTGCCCCTGGGCCGGCGGCTGCGCGCGATCGCGCCCGACGTGGCTACGATCATCGGCGGCCTGGCGCTGCTGCTCGTCTGGGCAGGGATCGTGGAATCGTTCCTCTCGCAATACCATGAGCCGGTGCTGCCCTACTGGCTGAAAATCACCTTCGGTGTGGCAAACCTCGCCATCCTCGGCGCGTGGCTGTTCCTCTGCGGCCGCGGACCTACGCCTGAGGATTAGCCACGGAGGCGGGGAGGCCACGGAGAAAAGGCGGGAAGGGCGAGCTCCCCCAACTGAAGAACGGAATTCGGCTTGCCTCCCTTCCGTCCTCCGTGTCCTCCGTGCCTCTGTGGCCAATTCTTCCGCCGTCCACCTCCAGCGCGCGCCTGCGCTCGTCATCCGTTTGCCGGAAGGGGTGGACTTCGCCCTGCCGCTGGCTGGGCCGATGGCGCGCTTCCTTGCCCTGCTCGTGGACTTCCTCGTGGAGATGGCGATCTGCTATGTGCTCGGCACCGTGCTGCAGGTCCTCGCGGTGCTCTCGTTCGACGTCATGCGCGCGTTGTTCGTGCTGATGTATTTCCTCGTGCCCATGCTCTACGGCGTGGTCTGCGAGTGGTGGCTGCGCGGCCAGACCATCGGCAAACGCATGATGCGCCTGCGCGTGATGGACGCCACCGGCCTGCGCCTGCGCTTCTCGCAGGTGCTTCTGCGCAACCTTCTGCGCCCGGTGGATTCCCTTCCAGCTTGCTACCTCGTCGGCGGGGCGGCTTTCTTCCTCTCGCGCCGCGGCCAGCGTTTGGGCGATCTCGCCGCCGGCACCATCGTGGTGCGCCTGCCCGAGGACGACGATGAGCCAGATCTTTCGCCGCTCGGCGAGACGGGCAAATACAACTCCCTGAGCGATCATCCCGTGCTCGCCGCGCGCCTGCGCCAGCGCGTGCCCGCCGCCGAGGCCGCCGCGGCGCTCGCCGCCCTCGCGCGGCGCAACCAGTTGGAACCGGCCGCCCGCGTGGAAGTTTTCGCGCGCTTGGCGGCGCGCTTCCGCGCCCTGGTGACCTTTCCGGAAGAGTCCGCGGCCGATCTTTCCGATGAGGCCTACGTGCGGAACGTCGCCGATCTTGTCTTTCGCCGTCCAGCGCTTCCCGAAAGGTTTAAGCTTCAAGCTCCAAGCCTCAAGGAAGCGCCGAAAGGCTGAAGTCCCCGAAAGTCCGCTGAGTCATCCTTTGTTTTCCGGCCTTCTCCCTTTCCCCGCTTCCTTGAAGCCTGAAGCTTGAAGCTTTCCCTCCTTTTTTTCTCCCTCATGGATCCCCGCTATTCCCAGCTCGCCCAGCTCCTCACCACGTTTTCCATCCGGCTGCAGCCGGGCGAGCGCGTGCTCATCGACGCCTTCGACATCCCCGAGACGATGACCGTGGCGCTCATCCGCGCCGTGCGCGCGGCCGGCGGCGTGCCCTACGTGCAGATCCACCAGGGCCGCGTGTCGCGCGAGATCGCGAACGGGGCGACCGACGAGCAATTCTCCGCGCAGTCCGAGCTGGAGCTGGCGCGCATGCAGAAAATGCAGGCCTACCTCGCCCTGCGCGGCGCGCACAACATCACCGAGATGTCCGACGTGCCCGCCGAGCGCATGAAGCTCGTGATGCGTCACCTGCGGCCGGTCACCGATCACCGCGTGCGCAAGACCAAGTGGTGCGTGCTTCGCTGGCCCTCGCCCGCGATGGCCCAGCAGGCCGCCATGTCCACGGAGGAGTTCGAGGACTTCTACTTCCGCGTGTGCACGCTCGATTACGCCCGGATGCGCCCGGGCATGGCCGCGCTGAAGCAGCGCCTGGAGCGCGCCGACCAGGTCCGCATCACCGGCCCCGGCACCGACCTGCGCTTCTCCATCCGGGGCATCCCTTCCATCGTCTGCGGCGGCGACCACAACATCCCCGACGGCGAGGTCTTTACCTGCCCGGTGAAGGATTCCGTGCAGGGCCACGTCACCTTCAACGCGCCCACCATCTACCTCGGCACGAACTTCGACGGCATCCGCCTCGGCTTCACGGATGGCAAGATCACGGAAGCGACCGCCGCCGGCGGCCTTTCCGACAAGCTCAACGCCATCCTCGATTCCGACGAGGGCGCGCGGCACATCGGCGAGTGGTCGCTGGCCTTCAACCCGCACATCCTGCGGCCGATGCGCGACATCCTCTTCGACGAGAAGATCGCCGGCTCCTTCCACTTCACCCCCGGCCAGGCCTACGAGGACGCCGACAACGGCAACCGCTCGCAGGTCCACTGGGACATGGTGTGCATCCAGCGCCCCGAGTGGGGCGGCGGCGAGATCCACCTCGACGGCGAACTGATCCGCCGGGACGGCCTCTTCGTGGACGGCCCGTTGGCCGCGCTGAACCCGGAGGCGCTGGTGTGAGCGGAGGGGGCCCCCGCGCCTGCGGTGAATCTCATCGATTGGCTTCCGCCGATTTTCATCGGCAGCTTCTTTGTCTGCCTTGGGCGCATCGTCCTGGCCGGGCGAGCGCTTGGACGCTGCCTGCGGGGAAAGGACGCGCCCGCCGAGGATCGAGAATACACGGCGCCGGGGCCGCGCTGCAACACGCTCGGAGGATTCCTCTTCCTGTTTTCCTCCGCCGCTCGCGCTTGGGCGGCACATGATCCGGCCTTTGCCCAGGCCAGAAAAAGTCTCTTCCGCGCGTGGCTCTGGTTTTTTCCCGGGTGGCCCGTCTTCTGCCTGCTGGCGCTCGTCGTCCTCGCTTGGCTGGCACGCGGAGGAAGCTGAAACGCTCGCCCTCGCCGCGTTTCATTTTTCAAGCTAGATGCCAGCGTTCCCTTGTGAACAAGTCGGAACGGTCAAGGTGATTTCGCCTGAAGGGAAAAATTTTGCAACGCGATTAAATCCAGCCAGCGCGCCGACGCTCTGCGAAGGTGCAAGCGCCGTTTCCGAGGCCAAAACCCCTCTTTTTGCCCGGTTGTTCACATATTCACAAACCTGTTCACCATGCCAGAGCCCGCCTTGTTACAGGGTTTTCACGTTTCTTTCCGCCCCAGCGAGCGCTTGACCAGAAGCCGAAGGCTTGGGAATACCTTGTGAACAACCTTTTGCCCCATGAGCCCGCTCGAAGCCCGCATCGGTTATAAATTCCGTAACACTTTGTTGCTGGCCGAAGCTCTCACGCACCCGAGCCTGGGCTACGAGAGCAAGCAGCCGCACTTCGATAACCAGCGCCTGGAGTTCCTGGGCGACGCGGTGCTGCAGCTCATCTTCACCGAGCAGCTCTACCAGATGTTCCCCGGCTTCTCCGAGGGCCAGCTCACGAAGCTGCGGGCGCGCCTCGTCTCGCGCGATGGCCTGCGCGAGCGGGCGGGGGCGCTGGGCCTGGGGCAGTTCGTGATGATGGGCCGCGGCGAGGAGGCGAGCGGCGGGCGCACGCGCGCTTCCGTGCTGGCCAGCGCCTACGAGGCGCTCATCGGCGCGCTGTATCTCGACGGCGGCTTCGAGGCCGCGCGGCAGTTCACCCTGCGCGAGGCGCGCGAGCTCCTCACCATCATCCGCAACGCGCCGCGCGAGGCGAACCCGAAGGGGGAGCTCCAGGAACTCCTGCAGGCGCTCTCGCCCGAGTTCCCGCGCTACGAGATCACGGAATCGGCCGGGCCGGACCACTCGCGCACCTTTCGCGCGAAAGTGCTGTGGCGCGGCGCCGAGCTGGGCTTCGGCCGCGGCGTGAGCAAGAAGGACGCGGAAACCGAGGCCGCGAAGGACGCGCTGACCAACCGAGTGTGGGAAACGCAACTCGCCGGTCATCCGGTGGGTGCAGCCAACGAGGCATCGCTGCCGCCGGATCGCGCCAAGCTGCCGGAGATCCCCAGCCCCTTCCATGGGCCGGCCGAGGAGTAGATTGGGATGCCCCGCGCCGCGAAGCGGCTCAGCTGTCCCCTCTGGTTCGAGCAGAGGCAAGGCTCTGGGATCAGAGCACTTCCGCTTGCGTAGAGCCACGCCGCGGCGCCCGAAGTGGGAGAGGCGGCTCTGTCCGCGAACGCGGGCGTGCCGCCTCAAACTTCCGGGGACGAGGCTCGACTGCCGGCCAACTGAGGCGCTGGGAGGTGCCTCCGGACGTGGGATGGATAAATTGCCCGATGACGACGCGCCCGCCGCATCCAAAACTCATTGCCATCGCGGCGATGGCCGCCAACCGTGTGATCGGGCGAGGGCTCGGCTTGCCGTGGCACTTGCCGGAGGACTTTCGGTGGTTTCGGGAGGCCACGCGGGGCCAGGCGATCTTGATGGGCCGGCGGAGCTTCGAGTCGCTGCCCGGCGGCAAGCCGCTCCCTGGCCGCGCGAACCTCGTCCTCACGCGCGACCCGAGCTTCCAAGCGCCGCCCGGCGTTGAGGTGGTGCGTGAGTTGGCCGCGTTCGACCCCGACACGCGGCCCGAGGCGCTGGTCTTCGTGGGCGGAGGCGCGGACGTTTATGGGCAGATGTTCCCCCGCTGCGCGGAGGCGTGGATCACGCACATCCACTTCGACGCCGAGGGCGACACGTCGATGCCGCCTTTCGAGGACGATTTCACCGCCACCGATATCATGCGCGAGACGCCGGACTTCGTCGTGCGCCGCTGGATTAATCGTCGCCGGCCGCCCGCGGAATGAAGAAGCCGCACCGTGATTCCCCTGGCGCGCGCGGGGATGGCCGCGCGGCCGAGACCGCGGCGCTGGCCGAGGTGCGCGCCGTGTATGCTGAGCTGGAGCGTCGACCGGCGGAACGCGGCTGCGTGCGCCAGACGGGCTGTTGCCAGTTCCGTCTCACCGGCCTCGTGCCCTCGCTGACGCCGGCCGAGGCGCGCCTGCTCGCGCGGGGCTGGCGCGCCGCCGGCCGCACGCGCCCGCCGGAGGAGCCGGCCGATGGCGCGTGCCCGCTCTTCGATCCCCTGCGGCAAGGCTGCCGCGTCTATGAGTCGCGCCCCTTCGGCTGCCGCACGCATTTCTGCGCCGCCGCCGGCGGGCCGCGCTCGCGCCGCGAGGTGCTCGACCTCATCCGCCGCCTGGAAGAAGCCAGCGAGCGCTTCCTCGGCGACCGTGAGCCGCGTCCGCTGCCAGCCGCCCTGCGCCGTGCGATGGAGGAACGCTGAAAGGCAAGGTAGGCAACATTGCGCCCTGCTTCAGCGGTTTACGTCGTATCTCTACCCATACTCTTTGATACCAATCCGCGATCGGAATTACAAGATTGGCCTCCCTGATCCAGCCGCGAATCCAGCAGCAGACAGAGGGGAATTTTGCAATTCCGGTCGCGGATTGGTATGAGAGGCCCGGAGGGCCGACTGGAAATTAGCCGGTGGTGCCAACCACCGGACCCGCCCCTACAAACGGCGTGCGCCCCGGAGGGGCGCTGGAGGAAGCTACCCCGTGCCCTCGACCCATCTCTCGCTGCACTGCCATTTGATCTTTAGCACCAAGGACCGCGTGCAAAGCATCCACGAGCGCTGGCGCTCACGCCTGCACGCCTTTCTCGGGGGCGGGCGCGCGAAGCGGGCGGCGTTCCCGAAGCCATCGGCGGCGTGGCGGATCATGTGCACCTGCTGGTGGGCCTGCCGGCCACCGTTCGGCTTTCCGATGTGATGCGCGAGGTGAAAGCCGTCTCCTCGCGCTGGATGCATGAGGAGATCAAAGACCCCGGCTTCGCGTGGCAGGAGGGTTACGGAGCGTTCTCGGTGAGCGCCTCGCAGCGCACCGAGGTGCGCGCATACATTGAGCGCCAGGAGGAGCATCACCGGAAGCGCACCTTCCAAGAGGAGTATGAGGAATTGCTGCGGCGCAGCGGCGTGGCGTATGATCCGAGGCATCTGTGGTAGCGCCCTCCGCCGCCCCTCCAGGGCGAGATGCCATTTGT